>DASRRF010000811.1:0-3512 GCA_035695905.1 Micromonosporaceae bacterium
CTCGCGCCCGACACCCACCAGGCATACGTCGGGTCGTCGGCCTTCGCTCACAAGGCGGGGCTGCATGCCAGCGCGATCAAGGTGGACCCGTTGCTCTACAACCATGTCGAGCCGGCGGTCGTCGGTAACGACATGCGGATCCTGGTCACCGAGATGGCCGGCCGGGCCAGCGTCGAGCTGAAATCCCGCGAGCTGGGGTTGGACCTGGCCGGCCAGCCGTCCGCACTGGCCCGCGTCACCGACCGGGTCAAGCAACTGGAGGCGGAAGGCTGGTCGTTCGAGGCCGCGGACGCGTCCTTCGAGCTGCTGGTGCGCGCGGAACTTGGCTCCGGCGGCTTGGCTCCTTTTGCCCTGGAGTCCTACCGGGTACTGGTCGAGCACCGGGAGGACGGCGCGGTGGTCTCCGAGGCGACCGTCAAGGTACGGGTACGCGGCGAGCGGGTGATCGCCACCGCGGAAGGGAACGGGCCGGTCAACGCGCTCGACGAGGCGCTGCGGCAGGCCCTTTCCCGGCATTACCCGGCACTGGCCGGGCTGGAGCTGGCCGACTACAAGGTGCGCATCCTGGAGGGGTCGCACGGTACCGGCGCGGTCACCCGGGTACTCGTGGAGACCGTGGACGCGGACGGTAACGACTGGACCACGGTCGGGGTACACGAGAACGTCGTCGAGGCGAGTTGGCGGGCGCTGGTCGACGCGCTGGCGTATGGGTTGGCGCACACCCCAATTCGTTCGTGAATTGTCGTACCCCTCCGCGAGGATGGGCGCATGCAGGTTGATCCGTACCGGAGGGTGCTGGCGCTGCCGGGCGTCCGATCGTTGATCCTGGTCGCGCTGGTGGCCCGGGTTCCGTTCACCGCGTCCGGCATCGCGCTCACCCTGCACGTGGTGCTCGGCCTGCACCGCGGGTACGGGGCGGCCGGGCTGGTCGGTGCCGGGTTCACCATCGGCGCCGCGCTCGGCTCCCCGATGCTGGGCCGGCTCGTCGACCGCCGCGGGCTGCGCCCGATGCTGGTGTTGACGGTTACCGCGGAGGCGCTGTTCTGGGCGGTCGCGCCGGTGCTGCCGTACGCCGCGCTGCTCGGTGCGGCGGTGTTCGCGGGGCTGCTGTCCATCCCGGTCTTCGGTACGGTCCGCCAGTCGCTGGCCGCACTGGTTCCGGAGGACCAACGCAAGACGGCGTACTCGATCGACTCGATGTCGGTCGAGCTGTCGTACATGGCCGGCCCCGCGCTGGCTGTCGTGCTCGTCACCGCGCTGTCCACCACCGTGGCCGCCTGGCTGGTCGGTGCCGCGATCGTGCTGGCCGGGCTGGGGATGATCGCGCTCAACCCGCCGATCCGGGCCGAGCACGAGGAGGTGGGCACCGGCGAGCCGCACCCGAAGCGGCGCAGCTGGTTGCGACCGCGGCTGGCGTTCGTGCTGCTGGCCACGGTGGCCAGCACGCTGATCCTCGGTGGCGCCGACGTCAGCGTGGTCGCCGTGCTCCGCGAGGCCGGCCAGCTCGGCTTCACCAGCGTGGTACTGCCGCTGTGGGGGGCGTACTCGATGGCCGGCGGGTTCGTCTACGGGACGCTGCGCCGGTCGCCACGCCCGCTGGTGCTGGTCGGGCTGCTCGGGCTGGCCACCATCCCGGTCGGGTTGGCCGGTGACTGGCGGCTGCTCGCGCTGGCCCTGATCCCGGGTGGGGTGCTGTGTGCGCCGTCGCTCGCGGCAACCGCCGATGCGGTCAGCCGGCTGGTCCCGGCCGCCGTCCGGGGCGAGGCGATGGGCCTGCACGGCTCGGCGCTCACCGTGGGCATGGCGCTCGGCGCACCGCTGGCCGGTGCGGTGGTCGATGCGTTCGGGCCGCCGTGGGCGTTCGCGGTCGTCGGTCTGGTCGGTGCCGGGCTCGCAACCGCCGGACTGGTGGCGTCCCGGATCAGGCCGCCCGAGGTGGCTCCGGAGCGCGCCGGCCTCGTGGAGCCGGTCGAGCTGGGTGGCAGGCGCTAGGCTGCGGCCGTGCTGCATCCGGTGCTGGTGGATCTCGGCGGCGTGCCGATCCTCACCCACGACGCGTTCGTGGCGCTGGGTGTCCTCGTCGGCGCCGCGGTGTTCGTCCGCGAGGCGCGGTTGCGCGGCAACGCCGACGAGCGGCTGTGGGGCGTGGTGGCCGGCGCACTGGTCGGTGGTGTACTGCTGGGCCGGCTCGGCACCTGGGCGCAACACCTCGACCCGCGCGGCAACGCGTCGCTTGTCGAGCAGTGGGCCTACGGCAACCGCAGCATCCTGTCCGGGCTCGTCGGCGCATACCTCGGGGCGATCGTCGCCAAGCGGCTGATGGGTTATCGGGAGCGCACCGGGGATCTGTTCGCCCCGGCGATTGCCCTCGGCATGGCGGTGGGGCGGATCGGCTGCCTGCTCTCGGAGTTGCCCGGCACACCGACCTCGCTGCCGTGGGGAGTCGTGCTCACTCCGGCCGAGGCGGCGACCGTGCCGGGCGGCGTTGCCGGGGTTCCGCTCCACCCGTCCTTCGGGTACGAGATCCTGTTCCAGCTGGTGGCGTTCGGCGCGCTGCGCTGGCTGCGTCCGCGGATCACCGTACCGGGTGAGCTGTTCTCGCTTTACCTCGTGGCGTACGCGGTGTTCCGGTTCGCGGTGGAGTACGTACGGGGCAACGAAACCGTCCTCGCCGGGCTGACCCGCCCGCAGCTGTTCCTGCTGGCCTGCCTGCCGATCGCCGGGTGGCAGCTGGCCCGGCAGGCCCGCCGTGGGGTGTACGCGAACGTCTTCCGGCGCCCTGCCGAGCTGGAGGTGCCCGGATGAGTACAGAGTGGACGGTGCCGGAGCCACCGCCCGAGCGGGGCCGGATCCGCACCCGGCAGGTCTGGGTCGGTATCGGCCTGGCGATGGTCGGCCACCTGGTGACCATCGGTGTGGTGCTGGTCGCCGTGGCGGTCTCGCGGGACACCAGCGAGCTGCCCGGGCTGGAGGGGCTCCTGGCCGGACTCGTCGCGCAGGCGGTGCTCTTCGTGGTCTGCATAATCGCCGGTGGCGTACTGGTCGCCCGCGGGGATCGGGGGATCGGGGTCGGGGTCATCATCGGCTGGGCGGTCGGCGTGCTCGTCGCGCCGGTGATCGGGTTCGGGATCTGCGTAGCCGCGATGAGGCAGCCGTGAGCGCGGCGAACCCGGGTATGCCGCTGCGCGGCGACCGGATCCACCGGTATGTCAATGCGTTCTGCCCGTACTGCCACGAGGAGGAGCCCGACCGTCCACTGTCGAGTGTCGTGCGTCTGTCCGGGTGGTTGGCGGTCCGGGACGGTCACGTCTGGCTGGAGCGCGGCTGTGCCGTACACGGTCTGGTGCGCACGTACTACGACGAGTCGGCGGAGATCCTGCGCTACCTCGAACAGTGGTCCGCACCGACCAAGGCGCACCTGCCGGACCAGCCCGGCAACTTCGATCCTGTGCCGGCGGCGTACCTGCGCGGGTTGCCCGAGATGCAGACCCAGCACACCTGCATCCTGCTCG
>DASRRF010000812.1:0-4130 GCA_035695905.1 Micromonosporaceae bacterium
GGTCAGCCGGGACGGCACGCTGTGGGCCATGCCGTACGCGGTGGAGAACATCGCGTTGATCCGCAACACGTCGATGGTGCCCGACCCACCCTCCACAATGGAGGAACTCGTCGCGGTCGGTGAGGAGGTCGTCGCCGGCTCCGGCGTCACCCACGTGCTGGCGCTGCCGATGGGCATGACCGGCGACGCGTACCACGCGTACCCGATATACGCCACGGGTGGTGGGTACCTGGTCCGTCCCGGGGACCCGGCCGACGTCGGGGTTGACTCACCGGGCGGGATCACCGCGTTCTCGAAGCTGCGCGAGTTGGGCGAGCACGGCCGGGGTGTGCTGCTGCGGTCGGTCACCCACGACACCGCGATCCCGCTGTTCGCGAGCGAGCGCGCCGCGTTCCTCATCTCCGGGCCGTGGGCCGTACCGCGGCTGCGCCGGGCCGGCACGCCGTACGCCGTCTCGCCGATCCCGGCGTTCGCGGGCGGCCCGCCGGCCACGCCGCTGATCGGGGTGCCCGCCGCGTACCTGGCCAAGGGCGGCCGGAACCGTGAGCTGGCGCGGCACGTACTGACCGAGGTGCTCTGCCGGGCCGACGTGGCCACGCTGATCTACCGGGCCGAGCCGCGCCCGCCCGCGCAGCCCGGCATGGTCGCCGACCTCGACGAGGACACCACGAACTTCCAGGAGGCCGGGCGGCACGGGGTAGTCATGCTGAGCGGCCCGGCGATGATCCGGGTCTTCGACGTCTTCGGCCGGGCGATCGCGGCCTGCGTCGCCGGCGCGCCGGCCGAATCCACCGCGCTGGGCGCGGCTCGCGAGATCCGCCGGCTGCTCGACGTCGCGCCGGACGCGATCCCACGACCACGCAACGGAGCCGGCTGAGCTGGGCCGGCCCGGTATGTCGTCAGCGCACGCTGGCCAGGAAGTCGAGCACGCGGCGCCACGCGTCGGCGCACTCCTCGGCGTACTTGTCGAACGACCGGTCGAAGAACGAGTGTGGCGCGTCCGGGTAGACCACGATCTCGTGGCGCACCCCCGCTTCCTCCAGCGCCGCGTCGTACCCCGCGATCTTGTCCGGCGGGATGCCCGGGTCGGCACCGCCGAACAGGCCCAGCACCGGCACCCGTACCTCGGCCGCCACCGCGGCCGGGTGGGTGAACCGGGCCGGGCTCAGGTTGCCGTAGAAGCCGACGGCGCCGTCCAGCGGCAACGGGCTGGCGGCAGCCAGGAAGGACTGCGTACCCCCGAAGCAGAAACCCACCGTGACAGCGGGCCCGGCGCCGGTCCGCTCGCGCAGGGCGGACAGCGCCGCCCCGGCGTCAGCCTGAATCTGGTCGACCGTCGTCGCCAGGACGTGCGGCGCAAACTCGAAGTCGTCACCGCGCAAGCCCACTGCGGCGGTACGGCCGAAGTAGTCGAACGCGATCGCATGATGCCCGGCCTGCGCGAAGCGCTCCGCAAGCTCGACGTAGAAGGGATACAGCCCGCGGACATCCGGCATGATCAGTACGCCCGGCCCGGCCGGCCGCGGCGCTGGCGCGAGCGCGGCGGACAGCCGGGTCCCGTCGGCGGACGTCAGCTCGATCAGTTTCGCGCGCACCGCCGCGTCCGCCGCGGTGACCCGCTCGTCGGGTAGCTCGGGCGGGCTGGCGTCGGCGGGAAAGCACATACGGCAATCCTTCTAGTGTGAGGTGGACAGGAAATCGGCGGCCCGTTCGGCGATCATGTAGACCGGTGCCTGGGTGTGCCCGCGGTTGATCCGCGGCATCACCGACGCGTCGACCACCCGCAGCCCCGGCACGCCGCGTACCTTCAGCTCGCAGTCGACCACCGAGTCCGGATCGGAACCCATCCGGCAGGTGCCGACCGGGTGGTAAAGCGTCTCGGCCCGCTCGCGCAGGAACTCGTCCAGCCGGGCGTCATCCGACGGGCCGGGCCACGGATCCATCGGCGCACCGACGAACGGGGCCAGCGCCTTGGTCTGCAGGAAACGCTCCGCGGCGCGCAGGCCGGCGATGAGCGTACGGGCGTCCGCGTCCGAGCTCAGGTAGCCGGGGTCGATCACCGGCGGGTCCGCCGGGTTCGCGCTGGCCAGGGTGATCCGGCCGCGGCTGGCCGGCTGCAGGAGTACCACGCCGATGGTCAGGCCGTGCCCGGACGGCGCGGTCTGGCCGTGGTCCAGGAACGGTACCGGGGCGAAGATGAGCTCGATGTCCGGTGCCGGCAGGTCCGGGTCGGTACGGATGAACGCCACCGCCTCGGCCACGTTCGACGCGAGCATCCCCTTGCGCAGGAACAGGTACCGGGCGAGCTGGCCGAGCGACTCCGCGGTCACCATGGTCACCGGCTGGGGGCAGTTGACGATGACCCCGGTGGACAGGTGGTCCTGCAGGTTCGCGCCCACCTCGGGAAGCTCGTGCTTGGGCTCGATGCCGACCGCGCGGAGCTGGTCCGGGTCGCCGATGCCGGAGAGCTGGAGGATCTGCGGGGTGTTCACCGCGCCGGCGGTGAGGATAACCTCTCGGGCGGCCTCGACCCGGTGCGCCGTACCGGCTGCGTCCCGGTAGCTCACCCCGGTCGCCCGGCCCTCGTCCATCTCGACGCGCTCGACCAGCGCGCCGGTCAGCACGGTCAGGTTCGGCCGGCCCATCGCCGGGCGCAGGTACGCGTCCGCGGCGCTCCACCTCCGGCCGCGCTTCTGGGTGACCGGCACCGCCGTGTATCCGATCGTGTCGTCCTCGTTCAGCTCGCCGAGCCGGCGCATGCCCAGCTCCGCGCAGGCGGCCAGGAAGGCGACGGTGGCCGGGTTCAGGCCGCGCAGCTCGGAGATCCACAGTGGACCGTTCGCACCGTAGACCCGGCCGGGTGGCCGGCCGTCGCGGTGCTCGGCCCGGTGGAAGTACGGCAGCACGTCCGCGTACGACCAGCCGGGGCATGTCTCACCCCAGCCGTCGTAGTCGGCCGGGTGCCCGCGTACCCACATCTGCGCGTTGATCGAAGTCGATCCGCCGAGGGTCTTCCCCCGGGGCCAGTACAGCTCCCGGTCGGCCAGGTGCTCCTGCTTGCTGGTCCGGAAGTTCCAGTCGTACGGCCCCATGAACAGCTTGCTGAACGCCGCCGGTACGGCGATTTCCCGCGCCTTGTCCGGGCCGCCCGCCTCCAGCAGCGCCACCCGGCAGGCCGGATCCGCCGACAGCCGGTTGGCCAGTACGCAGCCGGCCGCGCCGGCGCCCACGATCACGTAGTCGAAGTTCCCGCCAGACACCGCAGTCTCCTCGGGGTAGGCCGCTAGGTTGGCCCGAACGCTACCCCGCCCTGACCCGCAGTCAAGAGTCCAGCGCGCGGTCCAGGACGGCCAGGAAGAGATCGACATCCGTCTCGGTCAAAGCGAGTGGCGGTTTGAGCTTGAGCACGTTGTGGTACGGCCCGTCGGTGGAGAGCAGCACGCCGCCCGCGAGCGCCGATTCGACCACCCGGGTGGCCAGGTCCGGTGCCGGTTCGCGGGTGATCCGGTCGGCCACCAGCTCTACCCCGAGAAACAACCCCCGCCCGCGTACGTCACCGATGAGCGGATGCCGCTGCGCCAGCTCGCGCAGGCCGCCGAGCAACCGTCCACCTAGGACGGCGGTGCGGGCCTGCAGCCGTTCGTCGGTCAGCACATCGAGTACGGCCAGCCCGGCCGCGCAGGAGACCGGGTTCCCGCCGAACGTGTTGAAATACTCCATCCCGGTCTCGAACGACCGGGCGATCTCCGGTGTGGTAATCACCGCGCCGAGCGGGTGGCCGTTGCCGATCGGCTTGCCGGCGGTGACGATGTCGGGTACGACGCCGTGCGCCTGGAAGCCCCAGAAATGCGAGCCGAACCGGCCGAACCCCACCTGGATCTCGTCCGCGACGCAGACGCCACCAGCCGCCCGTACCGCGGCATAGGCTGCCGCGAGATAACCCGGCGGCAGCTCCACCTGGCCGGCCACGCCGGGCATCGCCTCCGCCACGAAGGCCGACACCCGCCGCCCGGCGGCCGACACGGCGGCCAGCTTCGCCGCGACATCCGCGGCGTAGCGCGGGCCGAGTTGCGGTTCGCCGTGGCGCAACCGGCCCCGGTACGCGTCCGGCAGCTCGCAGACCTGCGTGT
>DASRRF010000813.1:0-4872 GCA_035695905.1 Micromonosporaceae bacterium
GGTCCTCGTCAGGCTGCGGGCGTTGCACGGCTCGCAGCGTACCCGGCCATCCGGCCGGTCAGCGGGCGTTGGCGGGGTACGCCACACTGAGCCGAACCGCCACCAGAGCTCAAACCGCCACCAGAGAGGAGTCGGCGATGCCGGAGGACGACGCGGTCGCCGAGGAACCGAACGAGCAGCTCGACAACGACGGGGCGGAGATGGATGAGGACGACTCGGACCTGCCGACGCGGCCGATCCGGATGTCCGAGGTCTTCGACGACGAGTGACGCTGGTGTCCTTCATCGCGATATGTCTCTCAGACATAAACATGTCTGAGAGACATATCGCGTGACGGCGAATGTCCACTGTGCACAGCCGGATGGTTGGTAGCGTCGACCCGTGAGTACGAACGGGTCCGACGACGCGTACTGGCGCCGCCCCCCGGATAACGCGCCCACCCCCGCACAACCGGTTCAGCCGCCCTCAACCGGACCGGTTGGTTACCAGGGGCCGCCACCGAGTACCCCGCCACCACCTGACTGGCGGCCGGAATGGGTGGTCCAGGTCCCGGCGGCTCGCTCGTTGCCCGGGCAGGACCACAACGTCCTGGACGCCGAGGAACGCTCGGCCCGCACGCTGACGTACGGCATCGGGCTGGTCGCCGGCGCCATCATGATCGTGCTGTTCTGCGCGCTCTGCGGCCGCGTGTTGTTCTGACCCGGGACGCCGCCGACCCGCTAGAACGCTCCCCACACGATCCGCGCGCCGCTGTCCCCGGTCTTGAACACGTAGTACGCGCTGGCGCCGGCAAAGAAGACAATGGCGACATTGAGCGCGATCGTTATCACCCGCGACGTCGGGGACGGCGCCGTACCCGACCGCCGGGCGAGCTCCACCAGGGCGACCGCGAGCGTGACCAGTACCGCGAGCGGAATGACCGACCACAGCGTCTTGTCGCCGAAGTCCTTGTGCTGGGTGATCTTCACAAGGAACTCCGGCGAGACCATGTTGCGGGCCACCAGCCGGTTGCGGAACGCGTTGCCGGACAGCGTCGTGAACCAGACAGCAAACGGCGTCACCACCGCGAGCCCGAGCACCGCCCAGGTGATCCACCGGCGGACGTACGGCACGAGCGCATAGGCCAGCGACGCCGCGACCAGCATCGGTACCAGGACGACGGCAAAATGCAGCAGTAACGGATGGGCCGGCAAGCCCAGGAGCTTCTCGAACAACCAACGCCTCCTCGGCAGGTTCGACGTCTCGGGCTCCCGGCAGCCGGGGCCGAAGACACGGTCAGGGTACGGCGGAGTTGCGCCCGCGGTGTGTCCTTGATGTGGACACGCCACAATGAGTCGGCGGGGTTCAGTACGGTTCCGCTCCAGAGGAAACCTGAGCAAGAGTCTGTGCAAGAAATCCGACCACGTGGCCAACACCACCCGCGGCCCACGTTGTCTTGAGCCGCTCCAACTCCAGTGGTGTGATGAGGTCATGAACGAGGAACTCCTGCGGACTCGCGGCTTGCGCGTGACGCGGCCGCGGCTGGCCGTGCTAGAGGTCCTCGCCGAGGGCGGCCATTTGGACGTCGAGGAAATAACCCATCGGGTACGCAACCTCCTCGACTCGGTCTCCACCCAGGCGGTGTACGACGTACTGGGTGCGCTGTCCCGGGCCGGTCTGGCCCGGCGGATCGAACCCGCCGGCAGTCCGGCGCTGTTCGAGGCGCGCGCCGGTGACAACCACCATCACGTGGTCTGCCGCGGCTGCGGCGAGATCGCCGACGTGGACTGCGCGGTTGGCCACGCACCCTGCCTGGACCCGTCCGCGGACCACGGCTTCGAGATCGACGAAGCCGAGGTGACATTCTGGGGCCTATGCCCGGACTGTCAAGCGCTGCGCGGCTCGGACTGAGAGCCGCGGCCATCAGCGGCGACGTCGGCCTGTACGGCCCGGATTCGATCACTTGGCGGGTGCACGCCGAGCCGATCCTCTGGCTGGCCGGGATCCGGGCGCTCTACCTGCAGGCGTTGCACCCGCGGGCGCTGGCCGGAGTCGTGCAGAACTCCGGGTACAAGGCGGATCCCTGGGGCCGGCTGCTGCGCACCACGGTCTATGTGGGTACCACCGTCTACGGCACGACCGAGCAGGCCGAACGCGCCGGGCGCCGGGTACGCGCGATCCACGCCCGGATGACCGCCATCGATCCGCGCACCGGCGAGCGGTTCCGGGTCGACGAGCCGGACCTGCTGCGCTGGGTTCACATCACCGAGGTCGAGTCGTTCCTGTCCACCGCGCGCCGGGCCGGGCTGCGCCTCACCCCGGCCGAGGCGGACGGGTACTTCGCGGAGCAGTGCCGTACCGCGGCCCTGGTCGGCCTGGACCCGGCCAGCGTGCCCGACTCGGTCGCCGCCGTCGAGGCGTACTACCGGGAGATCCGGCCGCAGCTCGCGATGACCAAGGAGGCCGCCGACACCGCGCTCTTCCTGGCGGCTCCGCCGCTGCCGTGGGGCCTCGGCTTCACCCCGGCCCGGCTGGCGCTGGCCTGGGTCGCGGCGACCGCGGTGGGCCTGCTGCCGCGCTGGGCGCGCCGGATGTACGGCCTGCCCGGGCTGCCCACAACAGATCTCACCATGTCACTCACCGCGCGCACGTTGCGCCTGGCCATGCGCGCCCTCCCGCACCGGGTGTACGAGGGGCCGCTCTACCGCGCCGCGATGGCCCGCACGGCCAACCCGCCGGCCTAGCCGGTACCCCGGTCCGCCAACCCGGCCCACGCCTGCATCGCCGGGGCCTGCCCGCCGGCCGGGCAGACCCGCCGGAAGTCGCACCAGGAACAGCGCGGTCCCGGTGCGGTCGGGAACGTCTCGTCCGGATCGGCACCGGCGGCCACCGCCTTCTCGGCGGCCACGATGTCCCGCGCGGTGTCTTCCGAGCGCCGTACCTGCCGGGCGATCGACTCTTCGGTGTGCTCATGCGCGGCCACCACACCCGCCGGCAGGTGGTGCAGCTCAACCGTGCGGCACCGGCGGCGGAACACGCGCTCGGCCGCGTACGCGTACAGCGCCAGCGCCCGCGAACCGCGCGCATCGTCCGGACCGAGCCCGGCTCGGCCGGTCTTGTAGTCCACGATCACGACCGCGCCGGCCCGCGCGTCGATTCGGTCCACCCGGCCGGAGAGCGCGAGCACCGCGGTCCGCGCGCCGACGACGCGCTCGACCCCGAGCGGCTCCAGCGCCGGATCGAGACCGTCCACATAGGACTCAAGCCAGCCGAGTGCCCGGCGGTACGCGTCGCGCTGCTGGTCGGTGTCCCGGTAGCCCTCGGCCACCCAGGTCGCCTTCAGCAGCGTCGGGAGCACCGCGGTGACCCGCTTGGCGGCCGGTAGGTCGAACCAGTTCTTCAACGCGGTGTGCACGCTCGCACCGAGCGAGTTGTGCGCCCACGGCGGCCCCTTCGGCGGGGCGGGCCGGTCAACATAGGCGAACCGGTAGCGCCGCGGGCAGTCCTCGTACGCGCTGAGCTTGCTCGGGGTGCAGGTGAACAGGCGCTCGGGCATCCCCGGGAACCCAAGTTGCTGCCCGTCACCCGGTCTCGGGGTGGGTGTCCGGCTACCGGCTGCCCTTCGCACGTGGTCGATCCTCCCACCCGGGTACGACACCGCCGCGACCCACCACTGTGTTGATCAAGGGGCTAGTGAGCTTTCTGGAACTCGTCCACGAACGCGGCGATCGAGTCCGCGATCAACTGGACCGCGATCGCGGCGAGCAGCAGCCCGGCGATCCGGGTGAGCACCTCGATCCCGCTGGGCCGGAGCAGCCGTACGATCACCCCGGAGAAGCGCAGCACCAGCCAGACCGCGACCAGCACCGCCGCGATGGCCAGCGCGATCGCCAGGTACTCCGGTCCCCGCGACGCACCGCGGACGAACAGCATGGTCGCGACGATCGCGCCCGGGCCGGCCAGCAGCGGGACCCCGAGCGGCACCAGCGCGACGTTGGACGTTGCCGGCGCGTTCGGGTCGTCCGCTTTGCCGGTCAACAGCTCCAGCGCGACGAGGATGAGCAGCAGCCCGCCGGCACCCTGCAGCGCGGGCAGGTCGATGTGCAGGTAGTCCAGCAGCGTCTGGCCGGCCACTGCGAACGTCACGATCACCCCGCCGGCCAGCGCCACCGCCTGGAACCCGGCCCGGTGCCGGTCGCGGGCGGGCAGCGTACCGGTCAGCGCCAGGAAGATCGGCACCATGCCCGGCGGATCCACGATCACCAGCAGGGTTACGAAGACCTCGCCGAACAGCTTGAGGTTCACACCGATCACAATGCCGGTCGGGGACCGGTCAACCCGCCCTACGACACACGGTTCCGCGGCCGGCGGCCACGATCTGTTCGTACACCTGCACGGTTGTGGTCTCGTCGCCGAGCGCGACGGGTTTGTGCCGGCCGTGGAAGTCCGACGAGCCGGTGACCACGAGCCCGAGTTCGCCGGCGAGGCCGCGCACGTGCTCGCGTTGCGCCGCGGTGTGATCGGCATGATCGGCCTCCAGGCCGAACAGTCCTTGGCCGGCGAGCGCGGCGATCAGCTCGTCCGGCACGATGCGCCCGCGGCGGGTGGCCCGCGGATGCGCGAAGACCGCGACCCCACCCGCGTCCCGGACCAACCGCAGCGCCTCGAAGACGTCGGTGTCCTCCTTCGGCAGCCGGTACCGCTCGCCCAGCCACTCCGGCCGGAACGCCTCCGCGGTCGTGCTGACCAGGCCGCGCCGGATCAGCGCCTGGGCCAGGTGCGGCCGGCCGACCGTTGCGTCACCGGCGGACGTCCGGATCTCCTCCCAGGTCACATCGATCCCGTCGGCCCGCAGCAGGGCCACGATCCGCTCGGCCCGGCGGAGCCTGGCTT
>DASRRF010000814.1:0-4715 GCA_035695905.1 Micromonosporaceae bacterium
CGCGGCAGGTCACCGGGCGACGGTGAACATTGGTTCCGGCGTGACGCTGGGTGGTACGTGATAGTGCCGCAGGGTAAATTCCATCATTTCGCGAAATGCTGGACCGGCCACCGCACCGCCCTCGCCGCCCGGTGTATGCGCGAAGACCGCGATCACGTACCGCGGCGCCTCGGCCGGCGCGATGCCCACGAACGACGCCACCTGCCCGCCGACGTAGTGCCCGTTCTCCACCTTGGACCCGGTACCGGTCTTGCCGGCCACCCGGTAGCTGGGCACCGCGGCGGACAGCCCGGTGGCCTCCGGCACGGTGACCACCGCCTCGAGGATCCGGCGCAACGCGCTGGCGTTCTCCAGGCTCATCACCCGGCGGGAATCCGCGGCCGGTGCGGGTACGTGCGTGCCGTCCGGCCGGATCGTCTCGCGGACCAGGTGCGGCTGTACCCAGAGCCCGTCGTTCGCGATCGCCGCGTAGATCGCCGCCATCTGCAACGGGGTGACCGCGATGCCGTGCCCGATCGGGATCGAGCCGTACGACGAGCCGCTCCAGTTCTCCGGCGGCTGGACCAGACCCTCCGACTCGCCGGGCAGGCCGACTCCGGTCGCCTCGCCGAGCCCGAACCGCCGCTGGTACTCGTACAGCCGCTGGGCGCCGAGCTTCTCCGAGATCCTGATCGTGCCCACGTTCGAGGAGAACGCCAGGATGCCGGGCAGCGTCTGCGGCGTACCCTCGGGCAACGGGTGGGTATCGGTGAACTCCCGGTCGCCCTTGCGGATCCGCGGTCCGATCACCACCGTCGAGTCCGGGGTAATCACGCCCTCCTGCAGCGCGCCGCCGATGGTAATCACCTTGGCCACCGAGCCCGGATCGACGACCACCCCGGTCGCCACATCACCGCGCTGGGCGGGCCGCACCTTGAACGGGTCGGCCGCGTCGTACGGCGGGTAGCTCGCCTGCGCCAGCACCTCACCGTTGTGCACGTCGAGCACCACGGCGGCGCCGAGCATCGCGTTCACCCGGCGCATCTGCTGGGAAAGGATCTGCTGCACCCGGAACTGCAGGTCACGATCGATGGTCAGGCCCAGCGAGCTACCCGGCTGGGCCGGCGTCTCGCGCAGGTAGCCACCCGGGATCTCCTTGTCCAGATCGCCCCGGCCGGTCTCGAACTCCTTCTCGCCGTTCACTCCGTACAACAGGTCGTCGTAGCGCGCCTCCAGGCCGGCCAGGCCGTGCAGGTCGTCACCGACGAAGCCGAGCAGGTTCGCGGCCAGGTCATGCCCGGGTACCTCGCGCCGCTCGTCGCGCATCACCCCGATGCCCTTGATGTTCAGCGCGCGTACCGCGTCCCCGGTGGCGATGTTCACGCCGCGCGCCAGCCACTCGAACTGCGACGGCCGCCCGTCGGCGCGATTGTGCTTGACCAGCTTGCCGATCAGCTCACTCGGTGCGAGGCCGAGCAACGGGGACAGCTGCACCGCGGCCGCACCGGCGTTGTCGATCATGCTCGGGTCGGCGTACACGTACCGGGCCTCGACGCTGTGCGCGAGCACCGCGCCGGTCCGGTCCAGGATCGCGCCGCGCGGTGCGCCGAGGACGACCCGGTGCAGCCGGTCGGCCAGCCCCTCCGCCGCGTATGCCTGGGCGTCGGTCACCTGCAGCTGCACCAGGCGGCCGCCGATGACCGCGACGAGGACGAGTACCAGCACCGTCGCGACGCGTAGCCGGCGGGCCGGGTCGCCGAGCCGTGGCGGCCGGGCCGGCTTTTTCGGCCGCCGGACCGGCGCCCGGCGGGGCGCCGGCTTGCGCGCGGGCTTGTCGCCGGCGCCGGCACGTGGCCCAGCGGCGCGACCGCCGCCGGTAGTGCGCCCGCCCGCCTTACTCCCGCCAGCTCTACCTCCGCCGGCCTTACTCCCACCGGTGGTACGCCCGCCCGCGGCGACCTCCAGCGCCGGCCGGAACGGGTCACCACCCCGCGCCCGCTTCTCCTCGGCCGCCTCGCGGACCGTGTGCCCGCGCGGCGAGTACCGCCGCGCCTGGGACAGCGAACTCCGCTCCGGCCCGGGATCACGCGATGTGTCGCCCGGATCGGCTGGCAGGCGGGAGCGCGAGCGCGGTGGCACCGGTCACCCCCCGCCGGTCGCCGTCACGCTCGGCCAGCCGGTCGCCGGCTTCGGTACCCCGAACAGCCGGCCGTCGGGCAGCCGCAGGTACGCCGGCTTGCCGGAGTCCACCAGGCCGAGCCGGCGCGCCGCCGCCTCGAGGTTGCCGGCCGACTCCAGCTGTGCCAGGTCCTGCTGCAGCTGCTGTTCCTGCACATCCAGCGCGGCCTGCTGGCTGTTCAGGTCGTCCAGCCGGAACGCGTTCTCGTTGATCTTCGTGTTGAGCAGCAGGATGCCGAGCACCCCACCGATCACCACGACGAGTACGAGCAACACGAACGGCGCTCGCGGTACCGCAACCGGTGCCGGCGGCGCCACCCGCAGCCGGGGCGGCGCCGGCACCTCGGCCCGATCGGCCGGTCGCAGCGCCGCGCTGCCGTGCGTGGGAAAGCTGGTCTCCTTGTGCGCCGCCGTGGTCCGGCCCCCCGACCGCGGTACGCGCTGCCCTGTGACGGGCGTGGCTGTCATGTCTCCTCCCCCAGTGTCTATGGCCCTAAGGCTCGCTGCCCCGGGGTGAGCCCGCGGGGCTGGTGGAGCGCACGAACTCGACGGCGCGGCCGTTCGCGGGCGACCGCGCGGGCGAGACCCGAGCGCTTCGGATCGATACGTTCGGCGGCCCGGAGCCGGACCGAGGCGGCCCGCGGATTCGCCGCGACCTCCGCCTCGCTGGCCAGCTCCGCGCCGCGGGTGAGCAGCCGCAGGGTCGGCCCGGTGCCGGGCAGCTCGACCGGCAGGTCCACCGGTGCGGTCGAGCGGGCCCGGGCGGCCATCGCCTGCTTGACGATGCGGTCCTCGAGCGAGTGGTACGACAGCACCACCGCCCGGCCGCCGACCACGAGTGCGTCCAGCGCCGCCGGCACCGCACGCTCCAATGTGGACAGTTCCTGGTTGACCTCGATACGGAGTGCCTGGAACGTGCGCTTGGCAGGATGCCCACCGGTACGGCGGGTCGCCGCCGGGATCGCCGCGCGGACCAGCTCGGCCAGCCGGGCGGACGACGTGATGCGTGCCTTGGCCCGGTCCCGCACGATCGCCGACGCGATCCGCATGGCGAAGCGCTCCTCCCCGTACTCCCGCAAAACCCGAGCGAGCTCGACGGCGCTGTAGGTATTCACCACGTCCTCGGCGGTCCTGCCCCGGGTCTGGTCCATCCGCATGTCCAGCGGCGCATCCTGGGCGTAGGCGAACCCGCGGTCCGCCGCATCCAGTTGCAGCGAGGACACACCGAGGTCGAACAGCACGCCGTCGGCGGCGGCCAGGTCGAGCCGGGCGAGCACCGCGGGCAGCTCGTCGTAGATCGCGTGGACCAGATGCGTGCGGCCGGCGTACCCGGCCAGCCGGCGCTCGGCGTGCCGCAGCGCCTCGGGATCCCGGTCCAGCCCGACGAGTACGGTGTTACCGTGCGCGCCGAGCACCGCATCCGCGTGGCCCCCGAGGCCGAGCGTGGCATCGACGTACACCGCTGGCCGGTCGGTCGGCGCGGACAGCGCGGGGGCCAGCAGTTCGAGGCAACGGTCGCGCAGTACGGGTACGTGGCTCCCGCGCGGCTCCCCCATCTCGACCCCCTCGTTCGGATCCCCGAGTGACTGCGGCCGCTCGTCGTACCACCAGATCCCCATCCGCTCCGCACGCCTGCCATCGGGGAAGAGACGTCAGGTGTGCAAGCGGCTGGAGATCTCGCGGTACGGCGGGCGGCCAGCGACGCGCCCCCGTTTACAACCCGCCGGGCAGCACCCCCTCCTCGATGTCGGCGAAGTCGTCCTCGCTCTGTGCGAGGTAGGTGTCCCAGGCCTGCTTGTCCCAGATCTCCACGCGGCTGCTCGCCCCGATCACCACGAGTTCGCGGTCGAGTCCCGCGTACTCCCGGAGGTGGCCCGGGATCGTCACCCGGCCCTGCTTGTCGGGAACCTCGTCGTGCGCGCTGGCGAAGAACACCCGGCTGTACGCCCGGGCCGCCTTGTGAGTCACCGGCTGCTCGCGCAGCTGATCCGCGATGCGCTGGAACTCGGGCATCGGGAAGCCGTAAAGGCAGCGCTCCTGCCCCTTGGTAATCACGACACCTCCCGCCAGCTCATCCCGGAACTTCGCCGGAAGGATCAGCCGGCCCTTGTCGTCCAGCCGCGGAGTGTGGGTGCCGAGAAACATCGGGCCCCACCCCCCTAGCGCTGTCCCCCGGGGCCGGCAGAGCCCCCAGCCCTGCCACTGGCCCCCACTCTACTCCACTTTCCTCCACTCGCAACGTGAATGCACTCACCCGCCCTCCACCGCCCCGCGCCCCCTCATGATCGCCCCTCTCCCGGCCCACGCTTTTCAGAAGGTTGCGGTATCCGTCGCCTCCGGATGCCGCGACTTTCTGCAAGGCGTGGTGGTCTTGGAGCGCGACGGTCTTGGAACGGGTGCGAACCGGCGGCCAGCCCCGGTACCCTCGCGTCCGTGGCCCACCCCCCCGCCGACCCGCGGCTGCCGTTGCGTACGAAGCTCGCGACCACCGTGTCGCGCGGCGCCGCCGCGTTGTCCCGGGCCACCGGCCGCGGGGACGGCTCGGTGATCGGCGGGCG
>DASRRF010000815.1:0-2818 GCA_035695905.1 Micromonosporaceae bacterium
GGCGTACGCGTACGACCGCATCACGGAACTGTCCCGGGTCCTCTGCGTTGCTGTCCAGAGTGGACGGATGACGCTCGACGCGGTACGGGTCAGCGACGGTGTGCCCACCCGGTTGGTCGACGTACCCGAGTCGGCCAGCCACCGCGGCAACAGGCTCATCCTCATCGACGACATGCTGGACGACGCCGGCCGCTCCGGCTACGCACTCGTGCGCGGCCGGAGCGGGCTGGGGGATCTGGTACTCGTACCGGGGCGGGCCAAAGCGATCCGGGCACCGGCGGGATGCCGGCCAAGGCGGTGGATCCCGAGCACCTCGTGCTCGGATCGTCCTATGGAGACCGTCCACATCGGATGGTTGACCTGTCCGGCCGGACCGTCTGGGAGTTTCCGCACTGGGTCAGGGTCGCCAGCCGCACGGCCGGGCTGACCGTACTCTGCCGGCCGGGACCACTGACCACCGCGATCGACGACAGCGGGACGGTCCGCTGGCAGGCCGAGGGGTATGCGCCCGTGGTCAGCCGGGACGTCGCCTGGGTCAAGAACCACGACCCGGCATCGGGGTACGGCGTGCCGTCCGGCGCTCTACTGTGGACGGTCGAGGGCACCGGGGTGAGTCCGGCGCAGTTTCCGGCGCTGGTGAGCGGCTTCCACCCCGGTGACGGGTACCTCCTGAGCCACGACGACAACGAGCTGGCCGTCTATGGGTGAAAGTCAGCTTGTGAGTGAGTGACTCACTCAGTTACCCTGGACTCCGTGATCTCAGCATCAAGGCCCGGCACGTCGCCGGCGGTCGGCGACACACCCGGCCGGCCCGGTGCCGGCCGGGCCCGGCCGCTGCCACCGGATGAGCGCCGGGCGGCGCTCATCGCGGCGACCCTACCGCTGGTCGCCGAGCACGGGACCAGCGTGACCACCCGGCAGATCGCGGACGCGGCCGGCGTCGCCGAGGGTACGATCTTCCGGGTCTTCGCCGACAAGGAGGAGCTGATCCGGGCCGCGGTCGCCGCGGCGCTGGACCCGTCCGCGATGCTCGCCGAGCTGGAGCGCGTCGACCTGACCGCGCCGCTGCGAGAGCGCCTGGTTCAGGTCACCGGGATCCTGCAGCACCGTCTGGTCACCGTGATCAACCTGATGACCGCGGTCGGCCTGCACGCGCCGCCGGAGAACATGGAGGCGCACCGGGCCAAGATACGCCCGACCAACGACTTGATCTACGATGCGGTCAGCCGGGTGCTGGCCCCCGACCGGGGCCAGTTCCGGTACCCGCTCGCGGAGGTGGCCCGCCTGCTGCGACTGCTGACATTCTCCGGATCACATCTCATGATCGCCGACGGACACCTGTTGACTCCGGAGCAGATCGTCTCCGTCCTGTTGGACGGGGTACTCCACCACACCTGCGAAACGGGGGATGGCCAGTGCTGATCCGGCTGCTGCGCAGCTACCTGCGCCCGTACCGCCGACCGCTCACCGCCGTGGTCCTGCTGCAACTGGTCGGCACGATGGCCTCGCTCTACCTGCCCAGCCTCAACGCCGACATCATCGACAAGGGCATCGCGCAGGGGGACACCGGCTACATCGTGCGTACCGGCGGCTGGATGCTGTTCGTCACGATGGTGCAGATCGCCTGTTCGATCGCGGCGGTCTACTTCGGTGCCCGTACGGCGATGAGCTTCGGCCGGGATGTCCGGGCGGCGCTGTTCCGCCGGGTCGGCGCGTTCTCCGGCCGGGAGGTCGGTCGCTTCGGCGCCCCGTCGCTGATCACCCGCAACACCAACGACGTCCAGCAGGTGCAGATGCTCGTCGTCATGACCTGCACGATGCTGGTCGCCGCGCCGATCATGTGCGTCGGCGGCGTGATCATGGCACTGCGGGAGGACATCGGCCTGTCCTGGCTGATGCTGGTCAGCGTCCCGGTTCTGGCAGTCGCCATCGGCCTGATCATCAGCCGGATGGTGCCGCAGTTCCGGCTCATGCAGACCCGCATCGACATGGTCAACCGGGTGTTGCGCGAGCAGATCACCGGGGTCCGGGTGGTACGGGCGTTCGTCCGGGAGCCGTACGAGACGGACCGGTTCGCCACCGCGAACACCGACCTCACGGCGACCGCGCTGCGGGTGGGCCGGCTGATGGCGTTGATCTTCCCGATCGTGCTGCTGGTACTCAACGCGTCCAGCGTCGCGGTGCTGTGGTTCGGCGCAGCCCGGGTCGACGCCGGGCAGATCCAGATCGGCGCGTTGACCGCGTTCCTCAACTACCTGATGCAGATCCTGATGTCGGTGATGATGGCCACGTTCATGCTCATCATGGTGCCGCGGGCGGCGGTCTCGTCCGAGCGGATCGTGGAGGTACTCGACACCGATACCTCGGTCGTCCCGCCGGCACGGCCGGTCACCGAGGTCTCCGGCCGGGGTGATCTGGAGCTGCGCAACGTCGTGTTCCAGTACCCGGGCGCGGCCGAGCCGGTCCTGCGCGACATCTCGCTGCGCGCCTCGGCGGGCCGGACCACCGCGATCATCGGCAGCACCGGAGCTGGCAAGACGACGCTGCTCTCGCTGGTACCCCGGCTGTTCGATGTGACCGGCGGCGCCGTACTCGTGGACGGGGTTGATGTCCGGGACCTCGACCCGGACCTGCTGTGGAGCCGGATCGGCATGGTGCCGCAGAAGCCATACCTCTTCTCGGGTCCGGTCGGCAGCAACCTGCGGTACGGCAACCCGGACGCCACCGACGAGGAGCTCTGGGAGTTCCTGGAAATCGCCCAGGCGCGCGACTTCGTCGAGGCGATGCCCGGTGGTCTTGAGGCCCCGATCAGCCAGGG
>DASRRF010000816.1:0-1568 GCA_035695905.1 Micromonosporaceae bacterium
GCGAGCGCCCGGCCGTCGCCGAGATCGAGCAGGTAGGCGCTGTTGCCCAGGCCGTCATCCACCACCGGAGTCAGCTGCATGCCTCTGATACTATTCCATGGAGGTTTGGAGGATGCGCCGTATGGCTGACCCGGCTCGCAAGGCAGTGTTGTTCGAGCAGTTGGCCCGGGTGGGCAAGGCCCTGGCCAGCGGCAAGCGGCTGGAGCTGCTCGACCTGCTCGCCCAGGCGGAGCGGCCGGTGGACGCGCTGGCCGCGGCGGCCGGGCTGAACCTGACCACCGCGTCGGCCCACCTGCAGACGCTCAAACAGGCCGGGCTCGTTGGCACCCGCCGCGACGGTACCCGGATCTTCTACCGCCTGGCCGGAGACGATGTCGCGGACCTGGTTGTCCGGGCGCGCCGGGTCGCCGCAGCGCACCTGCCGGACGTGGCCGCCGCCCGCGACGACTACCTCGGCGCCGGCGAGGTGGAGTCGATCGGGCTGGACGAGCTGCTGCGAAGGCTGGCCGCCGGGCAGGTCAGCGTGCTGGATGTACGCCCGCCCGGCGAGTACGCCGCGGGTCACCTGCCCGGTGCGGTCAACATCCCGATCGACGAGCTGGCTGACCGGCTCGGCGAACTACCCGCCGGCGTCGACGTGGTCGCGTACTGCCGCGGCCCGTACTGCGTTCTCGCCCACGACGCGGTCCGGCTCCTGGCCCGGCACGGCCGCGGTGCCAGCCGGCTGCGGGACGGGGTGGTCGAGTGGCACCTCGCCGGGCATCCCGTCAGCGCCTGACCGCGGCGACGCGTTCCACAGTACCGAGCTTGAGTTGCTGCGACTCGGTCACGCTGAATCCGGCCGCGGCGAGCATCGGCAGCGGTCGGCGGGTCATGTACTCCCCGTTGCGCGCGGTGAACCGTTCGACCAGCCGGAGTACCGCCCCGACCGGCCACCAGCGGCTGCCGATGTGGTCCAGCAGCAGTAACCGGCCGCCGGGCCGGAGCACCCGCGCCATCTCCGCGATCGCCTTGCCGTGGTCCGGAATCGTGCACAGGGACAGGGTGCACACCACGGTGTCGAACGAGGCGTCGTCGAACGGCAGCGCCTGCGCGTCGCCTTCCCGCAGGTCGACGTCGCGGCCCAGGTCGGCGGCCCGCTGCCGGGCGATGGCCAGCATGGCCGGGCTCAGCTCGATACCGGTGATCGTCACGTCCGGCGGGTAGAACCGCAGGTTCCGGCCGGTGCCGATGGCGACCTCCAGCACCCGGCCGGTGGCGCGGGAACACACCCACTCCCGACCGCCGCCGAACTGGATCTTCTCGAAGAACGCGATGTCCCGGTCGTACCGGGGCGCCATCGCGTTCCACACGCGTACGGCCTTGGCGGTGGGGGTTTCTCCTGCATTCACAACGTCCTCCGGGGGGCGACGGGTAGGCAGTCCAGAGTGGACTGTGCGGCGGCGGCGGTGATGACGCCGGCGATGACGTGCCGGACCCGATCGGCGGCGAGCTGCGGATCGGGCTGTCCGGCATCCAGCCAGGCGATGACGGCCTCGATCGCGGCCGCCGGGGCGAGCTGCGCGGCC
>DASRRF010000817.1:0-2008 GCA_035695905.1 Micromonosporaceae bacterium
TGCCCCGGCCAGGACGGGTCGGACCATCCGCCGGGCTGCTGCGGTGGTTGCGGCGGGTCGGACCAGCCGCCCGGCTGTTGCGGCGGCTGTTGCGGTGGTTGCTGCGGTGGATAGCTCATCAACAGTCTCCGTCGTCCGTCAGCGAGGGGCGTGGCCAGGGTACCGGGACGATCCCAATCCGGTGGGGTACGGGTGCCGGCGGCGCGAGCGTTGTCGGGCTACCGGCGCGGTCGTTGCCCGGGTGGCGGCCAGCGGGCAGGATCGCGGCATGGACGTAACCGCCGCCGCCGCGGCCGCCAAGGGTTCCCCCGCCAAAGGCTCCCCGGCCAAGGGCCGGCGCGGGCTGCGCTCGGTGCCGACCGGCGAGACAGCGGCGCACGAGTCGGCCGACGGCACGGCGATCGGCGCCGGCGACCGCATCGACGGCCGGGTCGCCCTGGTCACCGGCGCGGGCAGTGCCGAGGGCATCGGGTACGCCACAGCCCGGCGGCTGCAGGCCATGGGCGCATCGGTGGCCATCGTGTCGACCACCCGGCGGATCCACGAGCGGGCCACCGAGCTGGGGATCACCGGCTTCGTCGCGGACCTGACCGACGAGGCCGAGGTCGGCGCGCTCGCCGACGCGATTGCCGAGCAGCTCGGTGAGGTGGAGATCCTGGTGAACAACGCCGGGCTGGCCAGCAAGGCGAGCCCCGAGGTGCTGCGCCCGGTGGCCCAGCTCACCTTCGACGAGTGGCGATCGGAAATCGACCGGAACCTGACCACCGCGTTCCTGTGCAGCCGGGCGTTCGTCTCCGGGATGGCCGAGCGCGGCTGGGGGCGGATCGTGAACCTGGCCGCCACCGCGGGCCCGGTCAACGCCCTGCCCACCGAGGCGGCGTACGCGGCGGCGAAGGCCGGCGTGGTCGGGCTGACCCGGGCGCTGGCGATGGAGCTGGTCGCCGACGGGGTCACCGTGAACGCGGTCGCGCCCGGGCTGATCCACACCGGCGCGTCAACGTTCGTCGAGTTGAAGCAGGGCCTGGGTACGCCGATGGGCCGCCCCGGTACGCCGGACGAGGTCGCGGCGGCGATCGCCTTCCTCTGTTCGCCGGGCGCGTCGTACATCACCGGGCAGATGCTCGTGATCGACGGCGGCAACAGCGTCCGGGAGGCCGAGTTCCGGTGAGGGTTTTCACAGCCGCGGGCGCGGCGGACAGGCGATACTGAGGCGCATGGCGCGGCTTGCCCAAACTCCTGACCTGACCGAGATCCAGCGGGAGATCCTGGCTACGGTCCGGACGTTCGTGGACAAGGAGATCATCCCGAACGCACAGCGGTTGGAGCATGACGACGCGTACCCGGCCGAGATCGTCGACGGGATGCGCGAGATGGGGCTGTTCGGGCTGACCATCGCCGAGGAGTACGGCGGGCTCGGCGAGTCACTGCTGACCTACGCGCTGGTGGTGGAGGAGCTGTCCCGCGGCTGGATGTCCATCTCCGGGATCGTAAACACCCACTTCATCGTGGCGTACCTGGTGTCGCAGCACGGCTCGGCGGCACAGAGGCTTTCGCTGCTGCCCAGGATGGCTTCCGGCCAGGCGCGCGGCGCGTTTTCGATGTCCGAGCCGGGCTGCGGCTCCGACGTGGCGGCGATCCGTTCCCGGGCCGAGCGCGACGGCGACGACTATGTCCTCAATGGACAGAAGATGTGGCTGACCAACGGGGCGTACTCCTCGGTCGTGGCCACGCTGGTCCGTACCGAGCTCGGCGCGGACAGCCCGTACGGGAACATGACCGCGTTCCTGCTGGAGAAGGAGCCCGGGTTCGGGCAGACCGCACCGGGCCTGACCATCCCCGGCAAGCTGGAGAAGATGGGCTACAAGGGCGTCGAGACCACCGAGATGATCCTCGACGGCGTTCGCGTACCACCGTCCACTGTGCTCGGTGGCCCGGAAGCCGGTCTGGGTCGCGGTTTCTACCAGATGATGGACGGCATCGAGGTCGGCCGGGTCAACGTGGCCGCCCG
>DASRRF010000818.1:0-2849 GCA_035695905.1 Micromonosporaceae bacterium
TGCTGGATCAGGTACCGCCGGCCGTGCCAGACCAGGTACGTGGCGCCGCTGCCGGAGTCGGTGGCCAGCACGCCCTGCTCGTCCAGGTGGCGGGCACCATCGGGCGCCCCGGACACCACGAGGGTGACCGTGCTGACCGTACCGCCGGACCGGTCGGCGCCCTGCGAGGTGCAGACCGTCCACGGTAGACCGACCCGCTTGTCGGGGCCGGGCAGCGAGGTGGGGGCGCCCGGAATTCCGACCGTGACCCCGCGCGGCACGCTGGCCAGCGACTTGCTCGACACGCGGCTCACCGTCGGACCCGGCTTGCCGGCGGCGAGCAGCGCGGAGGCGTAGTTGAGGGTGGGGTGCAGCTGTCCGGCGAAGTACACGAAACTCGCGCCGGTCTCCTTCTCGATCACGACGGAGCCGTCGGTCTTCCAGTTGTCGGTGCCGACCTTGGTCAGGATGCCGTACACCCCGAAACCGGCGGTGACCACGACGGCGATCATGATGCCCGCGAAGACCGCGCCGACGCCGCGCCGCAACGGCGACTGCGCGGGGTCGGTCTCCCGCATGACGAACGCGGACAGCACCCGTTGCACCATGAACTGGTACGACTGGAGCTGGTCGCGCCGTGTCGCCATGTCACCTCACCCGCCGATCGACGCGAACAACCCCTGGATCGCCCGGAAGACACCGATCTCCGCGCAGGCCAACGGGATCAACGCCATGATCGCCAGTACGTCCGCAATGTCCGCGATCCGCCCGAGGTACGGCGACGGCGACCGGCGGCTGTACACCAGCGCGGCGGCCAGGACGACCAGGGCGGCCACCGCGATCGCGAGTACGTAACCGAGCCTCGTGCCGCCGGCCGGTGCCCGGATCGCGCCGCCGAGGGTGAGCAGGGCCAGCCCGGCAACCCCGCTGGCGAGCAACGGGATGCGCTGCTGTGCGGTGGGGAACAGCCGGGAACGCAGCAGCAGCGCGGTGGACCCTGCGGCGCTGAGCAGGATGGCGGCGGCACTGCCACCGGCGATGACCAGGAACGCGATCGCGCACGCGCTGACCACGGCCGCGGCGAGCAGCATGCCGGAGAGCAGCTCGGTGGCCCGGGCCACCGCGTCGAACACGTCGCCACGCGCCGGCACCGGCCGGTCCTCGAGAATCCCTTCCGGCCGGTCCGGCAGCTCGGGTACCGGTAACCGGCCCATCCAGCTGGCCAGCAGCGGGTACCCCGGAAGCAGGCCGAGCACCGCGGTCATCGTGACGGCCGCGGAACCGGCCGGTGGCATGCCCGCCAGGCACAGCTGCGCGGCGAGCCCGCCGGCCAGGCTGACCACCAGGCCCGCCATGAACAGCCGTTGTACGGCGGCCACCCCGGTGTAGCCCACCACGCTGAAGACCAGCAGCATCGCGGATCCGAGCAGCAGGTTCGGCGCGCCGAGCCGGCCGGGTGACAACCCTTCCGGCGCCACCAGCAGCGCGCCACCCAGGAACGCGTACGGCAGGCCGGAGGCGGCGGCCACCGCGCCCGCGGCCGCGTCGGACAGCGCCCGGGACAGCAGGATGCCGACGATCGCCAGGGTCGCGGCCAGGCCGAGCGCCGCGGCGGCCGGCACTGTCCACGGTGGACCGGACAGCAACACTCCGCCGAGCCCGACGCCGAACACCGTGGCGGCAACGGCCAGACCGCAGCGCCGGGTCGCCAACCGGCCCCAGGAACGCCCGGTGTGCCGCGCCCCGCTGGCGATCACCTCGACCACGTCGTCGTACGCCAGCTCGGGCCAGTCCAGCCGGCCGGGTACGAGATGCAGCAGCTCCCCATCGCGTACGCCCTGCACGGTCAGGTTGCGGTTCGGCTCCAACGTGGCACCGGTCGCGCGGTGCAGCACCCAGCCGCCGTGCCGCTCGCCCTCGTCGGCCAGGTCCTCGCCGGCGTGCCGCAGGAGGTGGGGCAACAGCTCGCCGACGAGCATGTTGTCCGGTAATGCGACATCCATCCGCCGCTTCGGTGCGGCCACGGTGACACGGGACAGGCTCAGCCCCCCGGGCGCCGTCACGTCCACCCACCTCCCCGAATGATCCGCGGGAGTCAACGTAACACGTCTTATCTATAGGATTGAGCCCGTGACGACGGTGCTAGTCAAGCGCCCACCACGCCGCCCGGCGCCGGTGCTACCGGCCGGCGAGGTCATGCTCGACCCGCCACCCGAAGTGCCCAACGCCACCGGCAAGGGCTGGACCCGGATGCTGATGATCCTGCCGATGGCGGCCGGTGCCGCGGCGATGGGCCTGATGATGGGGGTCAACCGCGGCGGACCGCTGACCTATGTGGCCGGCGGCATGTACGGGGTGTCCATCCTCGGCATGATCGCGGCGATGGCGGCGAACCAGTCCGGTCCCGGCAAGCGGGAGATGGTCGCCGCGCGCCGGCAGTACATGCGCCGGCTGACCCAGCTGCGCGCCCAGGTGCGCGGCACGATCCGGCAGCACCGCGAGGCGATGCACTACCGGCATCCGGCGCCGGAGGCGTTGTGGTCGACGGCGAGCAGCGGCCGGCTGTGGGAGCGCCGCCGAGGCGACGCGGACTTCAGCGTGGTACGGCTCGGCGCCGGCGCGCAGGAGATCGCGACCCCGTTGATCCCACCGCAGACCCGGCCGATCGACGAGCTGGAGCCGCTCTGCGCGGTGGCGTTGCGCAAGTTCGTGGCCACCTACTCGGTGGTGCCCGACCTGCCGGTCGCGATCGCGTTGCGCGACTTCGCGCACGTCTACGTGCGCGGTCCGGAGGACGCCGCGCAGGACCTGGTCCGTGCGCTGCTGGCCCAGCTGGCAACGTTCCACGCGCCGGACGACCTGCTGATCGC
>DASRRF010000819.1:0-2421 GCA_035695905.1 Micromonosporaceae bacterium
TCCAGAAGAACCACTCGACAGTACCCGCGGCGGGTCGCCGGACGGGGGCGCGGGCTCAGTCGTCGTCGCCGCGCAGCCGGCGCCGTACGGACAGCAGCTCGATCTCCGGACGGCCGGCGACCAGCCGCTCGCACGAGTCCAGCACCGCGCCGATCTGAGCCGGCTGAGCGGCCACGGTGGCCACCCCGATCTCGGCCCGCCCGTGCAGATCCAGGGCTCCCACCTCGGCCACCGCCACCTCGAAGCGGCGCAGCGCGGCCACGATCGGCCGGACGTACCCCCGCTTGGCCTTCAGCGACCGGGAGTCGCCGGGGAGCAACACGTCGAAGACCACGGTTCCGGTGTACACGGGCGGTGAGCGTACCGCCGGGGAACCGGATTTTGAACTTTCCCACAAACGGACATGTCCGGCAATTTAGACTTCGGCCATGACCGCCATGGATGTACCCGCCAACCGGCGCGCCGCTGCTGCCGCCGTACCCAGGGCAAAGCCGGCGGCGACCACGTACATCTCGTGGCTCGCGCTGGCTTTCATGACCACGTCGTCGGTGGCCAGCCTGCGGGCCGCGCCGACGATGGCCGTATACGGCTTGGCCTGCGTGTTCCTCTACCTGATCCCGGCCATCGTGTTCCTGCTGCCGACCTCGCTGGTCTCCGCCGAGCTCGCTTCGGGCTGGTCCGGCGGCGTCTACAACTGGGTCAGCCAGGGCATCTCAAGGCCGGCCGGGTTCCTCGCCGTGTGGTGCCAGTTCGCCATGACGATCTTCTACTACCCGACCCTGCTGGCGTACGTGGCCAGCACGTTCGCGTACGTGATCAACCCGAAGCTGGCCAGCAACGGGCTCTATACGGCAATCGTGATCATGGTGCTGTTCTGGACCGGCGTGTGGATCTCCTCGCAGGGCACCAAATCGGTGGCCGGCCTGTCCAGCGCCGGTCTGATCATCGGCACGCTGATCCCCGGCGCGCTGCTGGTCCTGCTCGGCATCGCCTTCCTCGGCCAGGGCAACGCCTCGGCCGCGCCGATGAACGCCAGCCACATCCTGCCGCCCTGGGCCGGCCTGGCCAGCCTGGTGCTGATCGTGAACAACTTCCTGTCGTACTCCGGCATGGAGATGAACGCGGTGCACGTCTCCTCGCTGAAGAACCCGGGCAAGGAGTTCCCGAAGGCGATGTTCCTGGCCATGGGGCTGGTTCTGGCGATCTTCATCCTGCCCGCGCTGGCCATCTCCTGGGTGGTACCCGGTGAGCAGCTCAGCTTGACCGCCGGCGTGATGCAGGCGTTCGACGCGTTCTTCGCGCACTTCAACGTGCAGTGGCTGACCCCGATCGCCGGTATGGCGCTGATCGCGGCGTCGCTCGGCGGCATGCTCACCTGGCTCGCCGGCCCATCCAAGGGCCTGCTGCTGATCGCCCGGCAGAACGGCTACCTGCCGCCGTTCCTGCAGAAGCTGAACAAGCACGGCATCCAGCAGAACATCCTGGTCACCCAGGGCATCATCACCACCGCCATCGCGCTGCTCTACGCGTTCATCCCGGACGTATCAAGCAGCTACTGGATCCTGTCGGTGATGACGACCCAGATCTACCTGATCGTGTACCTGCTGATGTTCGTCTCGGCCGTACGGCTGCGCAGGACCCAGCCCGACCGCCCGCGCGGATACCGCGCCCCGGCCCTGGTACTGCTGTGCGCGGTGGGCTTCATCGCCTCGATCGCGGCCCTGCTGATCGGGTTCGTCCCACCGTCGCAGTTCGGCTCGGGTGGCACGCTGCGGTACATCACGATCATCCTGCTCGGGGTGGCCATCGTCGGGCTGCTCGTGCCGTTCCTCTTCTACCGGTTCCGCAAGCCGCACTGGAAGACCGCACCAACCGAGTCCGAGGAAGCCGTGGAGGCAGCATGAGCCAGCACGCACAGGTCTCCGACCACGAACCGGTCGACGACCACGACAAGCGGCGCCGGATGATCACGTACGGGGTGCTCGGCCTGGTACTGCTCGGGCTGCTCATCTGGGGGCTGGCCGCGTTCAAGCGGTCCAAGGACTCGCAGGCCGCCGAGGAC
This sequence comes from Micromonosporaceae bacterium, assembly GCA_035695905.1. GTDB lineage: Bacteria > Actinomycetota > Actinomycetes > Mycobacteriales > Micromonosporaceae > EFPC-2. The sequence continues at coordinate 2,063 of DASRRF010000819.1, forward strand.
AAGGCCGGCAAGCTCATCGCGGCGTACCAGGCGGCCGGGCTGGCCACCCCGCTGGACAAGGACGACGTCGCGCGGCTGCTCGGTACGGACGGTGGCTCGGTGTGCTCCGCGCCGGACAGCGCGCTACGGATCGGGCTGCTGAACCAACAGCTGTCCAACGGCGCCGGCGGTCCGGGGCAGCGTCCGGTCACAGTGGACAGTCGGGTGATCAAGGGTCAACGGCTGATCCTGCAGGAGTACTGCCCGGACAAGCTCGCCGAGTTCGACGAGTTCGTCAAGGGCCTCAAGTTCGCCGACGTGGCCGACGACAACGGCTAGCGGGGCCTCCCGCTCGCAACATGCAGAAAGTCGCGGCTTCC
>DASRRF010000820.1:0-2339 GCA_035695905.1 Micromonosporaceae bacterium
CTCGGCAAGGGGCTGCTGGGGCTGCTGTCCCGGGATCACCTCGACGACGACGCGTGGGACGCGGTGGAGGAGAGGCTGATCTCAGCGGATGTCGGGGTGGAGGCGACCCGGGAGATCGTCGGGCGGCTGCGGGATCGGACCAAGGTGCTCGGTACCCGGACGCCGGACGACCTGCGGGCGCTGCTCACCGAGGAACTGGTGGCGGCGCTGGAGCCCGGGCTGGACCGGTCGTTGCACGCCTCGCCGACCAGCGGCGGACCGGCGGTCCTGCTGGTGGTTGGGGTCAACGGGTCCGGCAAGACCACGACCTGCGGGAAGATTGCCCGGGTACTCGTCGCGGACGGGCACAGCGTCGTCCTGGGCGCGGCCGACACGTTCCGGGCGGCCGCCGCGGACCAGCTGGCCACCTGGGCGGGCAGGGTCGGAGCCGAGGTGGTACGGGGGCCAGAGGGCGCCGATCCGGCGGCCGTCGCGTTCGACGCGGTACAGCGCGGCGCGGAGTCCGGAGTGGACACCGTGCTGGGGGACACCGCCGGCCGGCTGCAGAACAAGGTCGGGTTGATGGACGAGCTGGGCAAGGTCAAACGGGTGGTGTCCCGGCGCGGGCCGGTGGCCGAGACGCTGCTCGTGCTCGACGCCACCACCGGGCAGAACGGCTTGGAGCAGGCTCGCGTGTTCACCGAGGTGGTGGATGTGACCGGCGTGGTGCTGACCAAGCTGGACGGCACGGCGAAGGGCGGCATCGTGATTGCCGTACAGCGAAAACTCGGCATTCCTGTCAAGCTTGTCGGGCTGGGCGAGGGGCCGGACGACCTCGCCCCGTTCGATCCGGCACAGTTCGTGGACGCGCTCCTCGGCACCTGACCTTCAAGGGACCCCGTGACACAGCAGGAGATCCCCCTCCACGGCGGCAACGTGAGTACCGTCGTGCGAGTCGGCGACACGGTACGGCGCAACGCCGGCCCGTGGACTCCCTCTGTGCACGCGTTGCTGCGCCACCTGGAGTACGTCGGCTTCACCGGCGCACCGCGGGCGCTCGGGCTCGACGAGCGCGGCCGGGAGGTGCTGTCCTATCTGGAGGGTGTGTGCGGCGAGTACCCGCTCGCCGCGCAGTGGACCACCGACGAGGCGCTGGTCACGGTCGCGACGATGCTGCGGATGTTCCACGACGCGCAGTACGGGTTCCGGCCGCCGACCGGCGCGGTGTGGCGCTCCTTCGGGCCACCGCCGCCGGACGCCGAGGTGATCTGCCACCACGACGCGGCCCCGCACAACGTGATCTGGCGCCCGGACGGCACGCTGGCGCTGATCGACTTCGATCTCGCGTCGCCCGGCGCGCGGATCTATGACGTGGCGTACGCGGCGTGGACCTGGATACCGCTGTTCTCCGACCGGGACTCGTACACGCTGGGCTGGAAGCGCCCGAACCGGCCGCGCCGGCTGCGGCTGTTCGCCGACGCGTACGGGTTGATCCCGCACGACCGGCACCGGCTGGTCCGTACCATCCGCAAGCGGATCGTCGACCACATCGAGGGCATCCGCCGGATGGCCGCATCCGGCGACCCGGCGTTCGTGCGCATCGTGCACAAGGGCCACCTCCGCCGGCCGATGCGCGACCTGCGGCTGCTCGACCACGAGCGGCACACGCTGGAGTACGCGCTGCGCTAGCCCGCTAGCCGCTTGTTACACGTTGGAAACCGGGCAGGGAACGTGCTCGAAACAGCGGCTGGGCAGAGTGCGGTCAACTCCGGCGCGCGGGCACCGCGGCCCAGGCATAGGCCGGGAAGGAGGACGCAACCGAGAGGAGGCAGCGTGCCGGGGATCGACACTGGGCACACCGCCTGGCTACTTGTTTCCAGTGCGCTCGTCCTGCTGATGACGCCAGGGCTGGCCCTGTTCTACGGCGGCATGTCGCGTTCGAAGAGCGTACTCAACATGCTCATGATGGTCTTCGCCACGATCGGGCTGGTCAGCCTGCTCTGGGTGCTGTACGGCTACAGCCTCAGCTTCACCGGGGACAGCTTCAACGGGCTGATCGGCACGTTCGACGCGGCCGGCCTGCGCGGCCTGATCCACCACCTGCCCGACGGGGGCGTGCCGGAGCTGGCGTTCGTGGCGTTCCAGCTGATGTTCGCGATCATCACGCCGGCACTGATCAGCGGCGCGTTCGCTGAGCGGATGAAGTTCTCCGCCATGGTCCTGTTCTACGGACTGTGGTCGATCCTGGTCTACAGCCCCATCGCCCACTGGGTGTGGGGTGGCGGCTGGCTGTTCGACAAGGGCGTGCTCGACTTCGCCGGGGGCACGGTCGTGCACATCAACGCCGGTGTGGCCGCCCT
>DASRRF010000821.1:0-6548 GCA_035695905.1 Micromonosporaceae bacterium
TCGCCGCCATGCATGCCGCGGGGGTACGCCGGCTGGTGCTGGCCAGCTCGATGGTGGTCTACGGCGAGGGGTGCTACGCCTGCCCGGAGCACGGGCCGGTCCGGCCCGGCCCGCGCACCGCGCAGGAGATTGCCGCCGGCCAGTACGACCCGCGGTGCCCGCGGTGCGCCGCGGAGCTGTGCCCGGACCTGGTACCCGAGGACGCGCCGCTGGACCCGCGCAGCACGTACGCCGCAACGAAGCTGGCCCAGGAGCACCTGGCTTCGGCTTGGGCGCGGCAGGCCGACGGTACGGTCTGGGCGCTGCGCTACCACAACGTCTACGGGCCACGGATGCCGCGCGACACCCCGTACGCCGGCGTGGCCTCGATCTTCCGCTCGTCGCTGGCGCGAGGTGAGGCGCCGCGGGTGCTCGAGGACGGCCGGCAGCGCCGCGACTTCGTGCACGTGACGGATGTGGCCCGGGCCAACCTGCTCGCGGTCGAGGCGGAGCTGCCCGCCGGGGCCAGCGAGGCGGTGAACGTCTGCTCCGGCGAGCCGCACACGATCGGCGAGCTGGCCGGCGTGCTCGCCGCGGCGGCGGGCGGGCCGGATCCGGTGGTCGTCGGCGGTGCGCGGCCCGGCGACGTACGGCACATCGTGGCCGACCCGGCGAAGGCGGCTCGGGTGCTCGGCTTCCGCGCCCGGGTCGGGTTCGCCGACGGGATCGCCTGGTTCGCCACCGCGCCGCTGCGCGCGCCGGCAGGGCGAGGGCCCGCGCCGGCTCCGCCGGCGCCAGCCAGCACCGTTACCAGTTCGTGAACACGAGATGGTTGACCGCGAGCGCGGTCACCGCCTGTGCGGCGAGCCAGCCGCGCCGGTCCGGGCCGGGCAGCAGTCCGGCGGCGGCGGGCAGCCAGACTGCGAACGGCAACCAGATCCGCTCCACCTCGGCCTTGCTCAGCCCGGACAGGTCCGCGGCGAGCATCGCCAGGCCGGCGGCCAGTGGCAGCAGCACAGCGGGCGACCGGCCCCGGCTGACCGCGGCCCGCCGCAGCATCGGCGCGGTTGCCGGGCCGGCGGACAGCACCAGGCACGCGAGGTTGGCCCAGACCCAGTAGCCGTAGCTGCGCAGTCGCGCGACACTCTGGCCGTACCGGGCAACGACGAGGTGGTAGCCGTCCAGCCACCAGAAGCCGGCTGCGGCGTACGCCAGCACCACACCCGCCGCGCCGCAGGCGGCGAACACGAGCGGGCGTACCCGGCCGGCGACGACCGTCACCGCGAGCGCGATCAGGCCCATCAGCACGAGGCCGTACGACAGGAAGACGCCGGCGCCGAGCGCGACACCTGCCCCGGTCGCGAGCGCATCGCCGCGGCGCGAAGTCACCGTCGAGGCGATCGCGAGCAGCGCCACGCCGGCCGTGGTGACCGCCGCGAAGACCGCGTCCGCCGACGCGCCGAACCACACCGCACCCGGGAACAGCACCAGGAACGGCACCGCCGCCCGGGCCGCGTCCGGCGCGCCGAGCGCGCGCAGCGCAACCGGGACCGACACCGCGGTCGTCGCGCCGGCCAGTACGCACAGCGCCGCCGCCCACCCGCCGCCGGACAGCCCGATCCGGTCCAGTGCAACGAAGACGAGCAACGCGCCGGGTGGGTGCCCGGCCACGTGGGTGGCCCACGAGTCCGGTTGGTAGTCGAGAATCCGGTCGGTGAAGCCGCGCAGCATGGCACCGACGTCCCGGACACCGTCCACTTCGGAGAGATACTCGTGTTCGGTCACCAGCCGGGTGGCAAGGCCGCGCCGCCAGCCGTCGACGAGCCCGAGGCCGAGGCTCCAGGCCGCCGCGCACGCGTACGCCAGGCCGAGCAGCCGCCGCCACGGCAGCCGGGCGGCCAGCGGCGGCCCGTAACCGAGCACCAGCAACGCGATGCCGGCCGCGAGCGGCGTGCCCGGCCCGACCCGGACCCGCCACGTGCCATAGAGCGGCGGTGCGCCGGCCCAGACCCGTTGTCCGTGCCCGTTCAACCACCAGCCCGCGACGCCGGCGGCCAGCACGAGTACGACCGCCAGCCCCGCCGCGGCGACGTCCGGCCGGCGATCGTTCCTTGTGCTGGACGCAACGCCAGCGGTCGGCACGCACCGACCGTACCGGGCGGCGCGATCCCCGCGACCGGAGGGGATACGCCGTAACATTTCAGTAAGCCGGTTCCGCGTTCTGCCGGGCCGCGTACCGGGCATAGTTTGCGGTCATGGCGGATCAGGCGACCAGCGTCGACGTGGTGCTGCCGTGCCTCGACGAGGCCGCCGCGCTGCCCGGTGTGCTCGCCGCGGTACCGCCCGGCTTCCGGGCGATCGTGGTGGACAACGGCTCGACCGACGGTTCACCCGAGGTCGCCGCCGAGCATGGCGCCGCCGTCGTGCACGAGCCGGTCCGCGGGTACGGCGCGGCCGTCCACACTGGACTGTGCAGTGCGACCGCGGACGTGGTGTGCGTACTGGACGCGGACGGCTCGCTCGATCCGGCGGTCCTGCCACGGTTCGTCGCCGCACTGGCCACCGGCGAGGCGGACCTCGTGCTCGGCCGGCGCATCGCTGTGCACAGTGGAGCGTGGCCGGTGCATGCCCGGGCCGCGAACGCCGCGCTGGCGATGCTGCTCCGGCGCCGCGGCGTACCCGTGCGCGACATCGGGCCGATCCGGGCCGGGCGCCGTACCGCGCTGCTCGACCTCGGCGTACGGGACCGGGCCTTCGGCTACCCGCTGGAACTGTTGCTGCGCGCGGGTGCGGCCGGCTGGCGGATCCGCGAGCTGGACGTGGCGTACCGGCCACGGGCGGCCGGAACCCGGTCCAAGGTGACCGGCTCGGTGCGCGGCACGCTGCGCGCGATCCGCGACATGGCCGGGGTGCTGCGATGACGCCGATCGTGCTGGTGCTGGCGAAGGCGCCGCTGCCCGGGTTCGCGAAGACCCGGCTCTGTCCACCCGCGACACTCGACGAGGCGGCGGACATCGCCGCCGCCGCGCTGCTCGACACGCTGGACGCGGTCCGGGCGACACCGGGTGTCCAGCCGGTCGTCGCGATGACCGGCGAACTCGACCGTGCGGCGCGCGCCGCTCAGTTACGCCGGGCGCTGTCCGGGCTGGCCGTGCTCGCCCAGCGGGGCTCGACGTTCGGCGCCCGGCTGGCCGCCGCGCACGCCGACACGGCCACCAGCTTCCCCGGCCGGCCGGTACTGCAGATCGGCGCGGACACCCCGCAGGTCTATCCGGCGTTACTCGCCGTGTGCCTGGATCGGTTGGCCGCCGCGGATGCCGTGCTCGGTCCGGCCACCGACGGCGGCTGGTGGGCGCTGGGCCTGCGTGACCCCAGGCACGCGGTCGTGCTCGCCGGCGTACCGACGTCCCGGCCGGACACCGGGGAACGAACTCGGCTCGCGCTGGCGACGCGTGGCCTGCGTATCGCGACCCTGCCCCAACTGTCCGATGTAGACATTGTGGCCGACGCGTTGGCGGTGGCTCGGCAGATCCCGCAGTCCCGCTTCGCGGCCGCGGTGAACGCCGTGCTGGCCGGCGCGCGCGGCGGTGGGCAACGGTGACCGCGGTCCGGCCGATGGTTCATGGAGCTGGCGTGAGCGCGGCAAGCACCTCCGCGGCAACCTCGTCGGGGGTGCGCCCGTCGGTGGCCACGATGATGGTGGCCACCTCGACATAAAGCGGCTTGCGCTGCTCCAGCAGGTGGCGCAGGGTGGCTCGCGGGTTGCCCCGCAACAGCGGGCGGCTCCGACCGAGTCCCACCCGGTGTATCGCGTCGGCCAGCTCCGCGCTCAGGTAGACGACGGTGTGCCCGCGCAGCGCCGCCCTCGTTTCCGGGGCAAGGATCGCGCCGCCGCCGAGGGCGAGCACCCCGGAGTGCGAAGCCAGCGCCATCGCCACGGCCGCCCTTTCGAGGGTACGGAAATGAGCCTCGCCCTCGTCGATGAAGACTTCCGGAATCGGCTTGCCCGCAACGGCCTCGATATCCGCGTCGGTATCCCGGAACTCGACGCCCAACGCGGCGGCCACCAACTGGCCGACCGTACTCTTGCCCGCGCCCGGCGGACCGACAAGCACACACCGCGGTTGGTTCACCGAATCACCAGGTTCTCCAGGTAGCCGGCCACGTTGCGGCGCAACTCGGCCAGCGAGTCCCCGCCGAACTTCTCGGTGGCCGCCTCGGCGAGCACCAGCGCCACCATGGTCTCCGCGACGACAGCGGCGGCCGGTACGGCGCACACGTCCGAGCGCTGGTTGATCGCGGTCGCCGGCTCGCCGGTCATAACGTCCACTGTAGACAGTGCTCGGTTCAGCGAGGAGATGGGCTTCATCGCGGCCCGTACCCGCAACGGTTCCCCGGTGGTCATGCCGCCCTCCAGGCCGCCGGCCCGATGGGTGATCCGGCGTACCCCATCCGGGGTCGGCACGATCTCGTCGTGCGCGACCGAACCGCGGGACCTGGCCTGGGTGAACGCGTCGCCGAACTCCACCCCCTTGATCGCCTGGATCGAGCAGAGCGCGGCGGCCAGCCGGGAGTCCAGCTTGCGATCCCACTGGGTGTGCGTACCCAGGCCAGGGGGTAGCCCGTAGGCGAGCACCTCGACGATCCCGCCGAGCGTGTCCGCATCCGCCTTGGCCGCGTCCACCTCGGCCACCATCCGCGCACTGGCGTCCGGGTCGAGGCAGCGCATCGGGTCGGCGTCGATCAGGTCGGCGTCGCCGGGCACCGGTTGCGTACCGGGCTTCACCGCCACCGGACCCAGCTCGACAACGTGGGAGACGATCTCGATGCCCAGCCCCTGCCGCAACAGCGCCTTGGCGACGGTGCCAACGGCTACCCGGGCGGCGGTCTCCCGGGCGCTGGCCCGCTCCAGGATCGGCCGGGCGTCGTGGTGGCCGTACTTCTGCATGCCGGCCAGATCGGCGTGGCCCGGACGGGGCCGGGTCAGCGGTGCGTTGCGGGCCTGTCCGGCCAGGTCGCCGGGATCGACCGGGTCGGCCGCCATCACGGTCCGCCACTTGGGCCACTCGGAGTTGCCGACCCGGATGGCGACCGGGCTGCCGAGCGTGATGCCGTGCCGCAGGCCGCCGACGATCTCGACCTCGTCCTGCTCGAAGCTCATCCGGGCGCCCCGGCCGTAGCCCAGCCGCCGCCGGGCCAGCTCGCGCGCCAGATCGGCGCTCGTCACCTGCACCCCGGCGGGTACCCCGTCCAGGATCGCCACGAGCGACGGCCCGTGCGACTCACCCGCGGTCAACCAGCGCAGCACGGTGCCCAGTTTGTCACTCGGCGATCTGGGCCAGCGCAGCGCGGTCCAGCACGGCCACCTCGCGGGTCCGTACGGTCACCAGCCCGCGGGTCTGGAAGCGCTTCAGCGCGCGGTTCACGCTGACCCGGCTGGCGCCCAGCTCGATGGCGAGCCCGGCCTGCCCCTGCGGCAGCGTGACCGGCCCGGCATCCGACGCCCGGACCAGCCACTTGGCAACCCGCGCCGGTACGTCCAGCAGGGTGGCGTCACACAGCCGCTCGTCCCGGTCCCGCACCATGCCGGCGACGGTGGCCAGCAGCCGGCCGGCGACCGTCGGGTGCGCGGTGAGCAAGCGCAGTACCGCGGCCCGGGGCAGATAGGTGACCTCCACGTCGGTGAGCGCGGTGACCGTTGCCGGGTGCGCACCGCCGTCCAGTAGCGCGATCTTGTCGATACCGGCCGGTGCCTCGTACCGCGCCAGCGTTACCACCCGGCCGTCGGGGCTCTCCCGGGTGGCCCGGGCGGACCCGTGCAGCAACACGATCAGCGGGTCGGCCGGATCGCCGGCGGTGCACAGTACCTGCCCGTCCGGGTACCGGCGGTGCCGCGCGGAGTCGGCCAGCGCCGCCACCTCCGCGGCCGGCAGCCCGCTGAACATCGGCAGATCGTCGAGCACGTGGACCATCGGTCGAGTATCACGCGCTACTCCGCCCGCGTGTCGCACAGAACGGCGCCGCCGGCGGTACTGGATCTAGGCTGGCCGGCATGGCCCGATTCGTCGTACAGCTCGCGTTCAAGGACAACGACCGGCGGCTCGCCGTACGGCCGGCGCACCGCGACTACCTGTGGCGGCTGCACGGCGAGGGGAGGCTGGTGACGGCCGGCCCGTGGGCCGACGATACCGGCGCCATGTTGATCTACGAGGTAGCCGGCGAGGACGAGCTGGCGGCAATCCTGGCCGATGACCCGTACACTCCGGCGGCGGTCTGCGATGTCGTTCTGATCCGCGAATGGACGCCGATCGTCCCGTAGCACCGGAGCCTGCGTAGTTCAATCCCGGTATGCGCCGGCCGGCCAGACTACCGTGACCGGCACGCCGACGTGCCGCGCGTAGTCCACGACATCCGCGGTACCGCCGAACGCCCGAGCGGGCAGCCCGTCCCACACCGCGATGAGCCGATCCGCGCTGCAGACCATCGCGGTGCTGGCGTCCATGTGAGACTCGGGTGTGGATTCCTCATGGTCGAATCGGTGTACTGCCACGGCCTCGCTGATCAAGTCG
>DASRRF010000822.1:0-3654 GCA_035695905.1 Micromonosporaceae bacterium
CCCGCCGCTGTCGTTGCGCAGTGCCTCGCGGATCGCATAGCCATACTCGGCGCCGCTGTCCACGGTGGCCAGAAGTAGGGCATCGAGGTGACCCTTGAGAACTTCCGCCTTCATGGGTAGCAACCCTACCCTTCTGGACGGGATTGGGCTACGGTTTCTGTTGACTAGCGTGCCTACTCATGTGACGGCCCTGTAGACCGGGAGACAGAGTGACGGATCTGGCTATCGAGGTGCGCGGGCTCCGCAAGGCGTACCGCCGGGTGCAGGCACTTTCCGGCATTGACCTGGATGTGCCGGTGGGGTCGGTGCTCGGCCTGCTCGGTCCCAACGGCGCGGGCAAGACGACCGCGGTACGCATCCTGGCCACCCTGTTGCGGCCGGACGCCGGCACGGCCCGGGTCGCCGGCTACGACGTGGTACGACAGGGAGCGCGGGTCCGCGAGCGGATCGGGCTGACCGGGCAGTACGCGGCCGTCGACGGCTTTGCGACCGGCCGGGAGAACCTGGTGCAGGCCGCCCTGCTGCACCACATCGGCCGGCGCAGCGCGGCGCGGCGAGCCGGGGACCTGCTGGAGATGTTCGGGCTCACCGAGGTGGCCGACCGCCGCGTCGATACGTACTCCGGCGGTCTGCGCCGCCGGCTGGATGTGGCCACCAGCCTGGTGGGGCGGCCGCCGGTACTCTTCTTCGACGAGCCCACCACCGGCCTCGACCCGCGGGCGCGATCGGCGATGTGGGAGCTCACCCACCAGCTGGTCGCCGACGGGACCACGGTCCTGCTCAGTACCCAGTACCTCGAAGAGGCCGACGAGCTGGCGCGCCGGATCGCCGTGCTCGACCGCGGTCGGATCGTCGCGGTGGGTACACCCGACGAGCTCAAGGCGCGGATGGGCGGTGCCCGGCTGCGGCTGCGTCCGGCCGAGCCGTCCGAAGGCGTCCGGGTGGCGGCCGCGGTGGCCGGCCTCGGTGACGCCGAACCGCGGGTCGACGACAGCAGCGGCGAGGTCAGCCTGCCGGTGGCCGCCGACCCGAACGTGCTCGCCGAGGCGTTGCGCCGGTCGATCGCGGCCGGCGTGACGATCGCGGACGTCACGCTCACCCGGCCCACCCTTGACGAGGTCTTCCTGTCGTTGACCGGCCGGGAGAACGTCCCTACGGTCCGGAGCAGCCAATGATCAAGCTGGTCAGCGACACCTGGGTGATGACCCGCCGCAACCTGCGGCGGCAGTTCCGCATCCCGTCCCAGCTGGTCTACACGACCGCGCTGCCGGTGATGTGGGTGCTGCTGTTCGTCTACGTCTTCGGTGGGTCGATCCGGGTGCCGGGGGCGTCCTATGTGGACTTTCTGCTGCCCGGCATCCTCGTGTTGTCGGTGGCCTTTGGCATCGCGAACACCGCGCTGGGGCTCTCCGACGATCTGGCCAGCGGGGTGCTCGACCGGTTCCGGTCCCAGCCGATCAGCCGCCCGGCGCTGCTGCTCGGGCGCGCGCTGTTCGACAGCATGCGCAACGTTCTCGCGCTGCTGATCGCGCTCGGCGTCGGGTTCGCCGTCGGCTTCAGGATCCACAATGGACTGTTGGCGGCCGCGGGTGCCTTCTGGTTGACCGTGGCGGTCGGGTTCGCCGTGTCCTGGGTAGGTGTCCTACTTGGACTCGCCATCCACGACCCGGAGGCCGCGCAGACCGCCGGTACGCTGCTGTCCATCCCGGTCATCTTCGCCAGCTCCACATTCGTCCCGGTCCAGTCGATGCCCGGCTGGCTGCAGGCGGTCGCGGCGAACAACCCGGTCACGCATGCGGTCGACGCGGCGCGCGCGCTTATCCTCGGCGGGCCGGTCGCCAGCGACGTGTGGGCCACGCTAGCCTGGGTCCTCGGGATCGTGGCGGTCGCGTTGCCCGCCGCGGTGGTGCGCTACCAGCGGGTTGCGCGCTCATAAGGCCGAATTGCCCAGAACCATCGCCGATTGTCATCGAGCAACGTCTTCCGCCGTACGATCGGCCGCGCCTAGCATCGCGCTGTGGAGACTGCGTACCTCAGCACGGTTGACGAGATCGTGGCGGACGTCGTTACTCCGCTTGCCGGCGTCGTCGATCGTGAGGCGACCTTCCCGAGCAAGGCGATCGCCGCGCTGGGCGGAGCCGGGATCCTCGGCCTGACCAGCCCCGCGGAGCTGGGCGGCGGTGGTGCCGGCCTGCGCGACGCCGCGGCCGTCATCGAGCGGCTGAGCCAGGCGTGCGGCTCGACCGGCATGGTGGTGCTCATGCACTACGCGGCCGCGGCGGTGGTCAACGCGCATGGCAGCGAGCGGGTCCGGACAGAGATCGCCACCGGGCAGCACCTGACCACGCTGGCCTTCTCCGAGGTCGGTTCGCGCAGCCATTTCTGGACCCCGATGAGTACGGCCACCGCGGCCAGCGGTGCGGTCCGGCTCGACGCGAAGAAGAGCTGGGTGACCTCGGCCGGTGAGGCGGACAGCTACGTGTGGTCGAGCCGGCCGGTGACCGCGGACGGACCGATGACGCTGTGGCTCGTCCCGTCCAGTACGGCCGGCCTCAAGGTATCCGGCGGCTTCGACGGGCTCGGCTTACGGGGCAACGCGTCGCGGCCGATCAACGCGGACGGCGTGGTGCTCCCGGCGGCGTCCATGCTCGGTGCCGACGGTGCCGGGCTCGACCTCGCGATGCAGCTCGTGCTGCCGTGGTTCCTGGTACTCAACGCCGCGTTCAGCGTCGGGCTCATGCGGGCCGCCGTGCGGGACGCGGTGTCCCATCTGACCGCCGTACGCCTGGAGCATCTTCACCAGACCCTGGCTCAGCAGCCGTTGGTACGCGCGGACATCGGCCGGATGCAGATCGAGGTGGACCGGGCCAGGGCGCTGCTGATGGACACGATCGGCGCGGTCGAGGAGGGGCGGGACGATGCCACGCTACGGGTGCTGGAGGTGAAGGCGGTTGCCGCGGACGCCGCGTCGACCGTCACCGACCTCGCGATGAAGGCGTGCGGTGGGGCGGCGTTCCGCCGGGAGCTGAGCATCGAACGGAACTTCCGGGATGCCCGCGCGGCGCGGGTCATGGCGCCGACCACCGACCGGCTCGTGGATTTCGTCGGCCGCGTGGTGTGCGGCATGCCGCTGCTGGACGGGGCCGGCTGATGACCACCGGTCTGGTGATGGGCGCGGTCGCGTACGACCCGAAGGTCGTCACGATCTGGGACGGCTTCCGCGCCTGGTTCCGCGACCGCGGCCTGCCGTTCGACTACCTGCTCTACTCGCATTACGAGCGGCAGGTGGAGGATCTGGTCGCCGGGCGGATCCATGTCGCGTGGAACTCGCCGCTGGCCTGGGTCCGGGCCCAGCGGCTGGCCCAGGCGCTGGGCCGGACCGTGTTGCCGGTGGTGATGCGGGACACCGATCGGGACCTCACCTCCGTCGTGGTGGTACGCGGCGAGTCGGACATCGAGGTCGCCGAGGATCTCGCCGGGCGTACGGTGGCCACCGGTGCGGTCGACTCGCCGCAGGCACATCTGATCCCGCTGGCGTACCTGGCCCGGCTCGGCGTACCGGTCACGGTACGGCGGTTCGACATCGGTGTCGGTCTGCACGGCGACCACATCGGCGGGGAACGAGATGCCGCCCGTGCGCTGGTCGCCGGCGAG
>DASRRF010000823.1:0-8724 GCA_035695905.1 Micromonosporaceae bacterium
GGGTCACCACCGACGCGGCGCTTCGCCTCGCGGTACATCTCCACCAGCACCCCACGGGCGTAGGGGTAGCGCACCCGGGTCGGCGAGTACGTGTACCAGGAGAAAGCCGCGCCGCGCGGGCAGCCGCGAGGCTCGTACTCCGGCCGGTCCGGCCCGACCGACGGGTAGTCGGTCTGCTGTGCCTCCCATGTGATGATGCCGTCCTTGACGTACACCTTCCAGGAACATGACCCGGTGCAGTTCACCCCATGCGTGGAGCGGACCACCTTGTCATAGGACCACCGGTCCCGGTAGAACGTGTCCGCGTCTCGGCCGCCGATCCGGTAGAGCGCTCGCCCATCCGGCGACACCTCGGCGCGGTGCAGCAGGCCACCAAGGCCGAGCAGGGCCCGGCCGGCGGGGCCGGCGCCGGCTACGTTGCGATCCTCGACGGCCATGCCGCCGATCCTGACGCCTGCCGGCCGGCCGGCACACGGGCCGAAGGTCCCGGACCGGCGGACCTTCCGGCCGCGCGAACCACAGGCCGACCCGGGACAGGCCCGACCGCCGGACATGCAGGTCCATCGGCCCTTCGCATTGGTGCCCTTCGGTCCTAACCGGAACACCTCGCCGGCGATGAACTGGGGTCGTACCAGCCGGCCATGCTGGCCGGCTCGAACAACGGAGGTTGCAATGACCACAACCGTTCCCCCGCGCACCCCGGCGCAACAGCCACCGGCCTCCGCTGACCGGGTGGTCGCGCCGGCGCCGATGAGCCCGTACGCCCGCAACTTCGACCGGCCGGTGGACGCGCCGAAGGGCAGCGCCGTCGCCCGGTACGCGTGGTTCGCCGCCCGCATCGGGATGAGCTGGATCTTCGTGTGGGCCTTCCTCGACAAGGTCTTCGGCTTCGGGTACGCCACCGTGGCCGGCAAGGGCTGGATCGACGGCGGCAGCCCCACCAAGGGCTTCCTCAGCGGCGCCAAGGGTCCGTTCGCGGGCTTCTACCACGACCTGGCCGGAACCACGTTCGCCAACGTCATGTTCATGGTCGGCCTGGCCGGCATCGGCCTGGCCCTGTTCTTCGGCATCGGCATGCGCATTGCCGCCGGCACCGGAGCACTGCTGATGACCATGATGTACACGGTGATCCTGCCTCCGACCACCAACCCGGTGATCGACGACCACCTGATCCTGGCCGTTCTGCTCATCGGCCTGGCCGCGGTCGGCGCCGGCAACACCTTCGGCCTGGGCCGCTGGTGGGCCAGCATCCCGCTGGTCAAGCGCCTGCCCTGGCTCATGTAGGCCAGGCCCGACTCACAGTAAGGGTCTCCACAATGGACAGTAACTACCGGATCGTCGTCGGGGTGGACGGCTCCCCCGGCGGCCGCCTCGCCCTCAAGTGGGCGTTGCGGGAGGCCGCCCGGCGCGGTGGCCGTGTGCAAGCGGTCATCGCCTGGCAATGGGACGGACCCGCGGTGGCCCCGGTTGTCGACGTCAACCCACAGGCGGCCAAGGATCGCGCCGTGCAGATGCTCTCCCGTGAGGTCGACGCCGCATGCTCGGACTACGTGACTCCGCCCGTCCTGGCCACCGAGGTCGTTCAGGGCAGCCCAGCGACGGTGCTCACCAACGCCGCGATCGACGCGGACCTGCTCGTCCTGGGCAGCCACGGGCACGGCCGGCTGCACCATGCCGTGCTCGGCTCAGTCAGCGAGGAGTGCATCCGCCACACGCCGTGCCCGGTGGTGGTGGTGCCGCTGCCCGTTGCCGCCCGGCCAACCTACGAGCCGGCCCCGGTCGGCTGAACACCTCCGCATCCCACCGCGCCCCGCCGGGCCGGCCCAACCAGCCGGCTCGGCGGGGCCTTACCCATCCGTGCCGGCCGGGACTTCCGTCCCGATCCTGCGTGCCGTACGGATCTGACGCTGGACGGGACCGCCGCGGTGCACTAGAAGCGTGACGACGACGCCTGTGTCCACCATCCCGACGAGTCCCAACCCGGGCCACGATGCGCTGGCCGCGGACGGCCGGATCGTGCACCTGCGGCCGGTCCGCCCCGACGACCGCGCCGAGCTACGCGCTCTCCACCTCTCCGCCAGTGATGAGAGCCGGCACGCCCGGTTCTTCTCGCTGGGCGCGGCGCAGGTCGAGCCGGAGGTCACCCGGTTGACCCGCCCGGCCGGGCCGGACCACTACGCGGTGGTCGCCGCCGACCGCGGACGGCTGGTCGGGGTCGCGTCGTACGAACGGCTCGACGAGTCCGACCGGGCCGAGTTCGCCGTACTGGTCGCCGACGACTATCACGGCCACGGCGCCGGCACGCTGCTGCTGGAAGAGCTGGCCGCGCAGGCGCGGCAGACCGGCATTCTCGAGATCGTGGGCGACGTGCTCGCCTCGAACGCGGGCATGCTGCGGGTGCTGACCGGCTTCGCGCCCGACGCGCTGATCCGGTACGACTCCGGGGTCATGCACGTCTGCCTGCCCACCGATCCGGACGAGCTGGCGTTGGCCGCGCTGGATCTACGGGAACGCACCGCGGAACGGCACTCGCTGCGCCCGGTGCTCGCGCCGACCTCGGTAGCCGTGGTCGGCGCCGGCCGCGCTCCGGGCGGCATCGGCCACGAGGTGCTTCGTGCCCTGGCTGAGCACGGCTTCGCCGGCCGGCTCTACCCGGTGAACCCGCACGCCAGCGAGGTCGCCGGCCGCACCTGTTACGCCAGCCTCGCCGCGCTGCCCGAACCGGTCGACCTGGTGGTGGTAGCGGTGCCGGCGGACGCGGTCAGGGCCGTGCTCGCCGACGCCGGCTCGGCCGGCGCGCGGGCCGCCGTGGTACTCACCTCCGGTTTCGGCGAGTGCGGCGAGCAAGGCCGCGCCGAGCAGGCGGAGATCCTGCGTACCGCGCGGGCCAACGGAATCCGCCTGGTCGGGCCGAACTGCCTGGGCGTACTCAACGCCGATCCAGCGGTACGGCTGGCCGCGACGTTCGCCGGGCCGCTGCCGGCCGCCGGCGGGCTCGCGATCGCGTCGCAGTCCGGCGCGGTCGGCATCGCGATCCTGGACCACGCAGCGCGGACCGGCACCGGCGTCTCCACCTTCGTCTCGCTCGGCAACAAGGCCGATGTGAGCGGCAACGACCTGCTCGCCTACTGGTACGACGACGAGGCCACCCAGGCGATCGCGCTGTACCTGGAGTCGTTCGGCAACCCGCGCAAGTTCGCCCGGGTGGCCCGTACGGTGGCCCGGCGCAAGCCGATACTCGCGGTGAAGAGCGGGCGGTCGGCCGGTGGACAGCGCGCCGGTGCCTCGCACACCGCCGCCGCCGCGGCCCCCGACGTCGCGGTGGACTCGCTGTTCGCGCAGGCCGGCGTGGTCCGCACGGGCACCCTCGGCGAACTGCTGGACACTGCGCGGATGCTGGTCGACCAACCGTTGCCGGTCGGGTTCCGGCTCGGCATCGTGGGCAATGCCGGCGGCTTCAATGTGCTCGCCGCGGACGCCGCGGACGCCGCCGGGCTGCGCGTGCCGGTAGCCGAGTCCGCCGGCGGCAACCCGCTCGACCTGGGCGCCGGCGCCACCCCCGACGATCTCGGTCGGGCGCTGGTCCGCATCGCCGGCAGCGGCGAGGTGGATGCGGTGCTCGCGGTGTTCTGCGCCACCCGGGCCAACGACCCGGCCCTGTCCCTGGCCGCCCTCGCCCGGGCCGCGGACCAGGCGAGCCAACTACCGGTGGCGGTCGTACTCATCGGCTTCGAGGCGCCACCCCCGCACCTGGGTACCCGCCGGGCACCCGTCTACCAGCTCCCGGAACAGGCGGTACGGGCACTCGCGCACGCCGCCCGGTACGCCGACTGGCGGGCCCGGCCGCTGGGCCGCCGCCCGGTGTTCAGTGACACGAACCCGGGGCACGCAAGGTCTATTGTGGACAGTGCACTGGCCGGCGGTGGCGGGTGGCAGCCGGTACCGCTCGTCGCGGAACTGCTGCGTTGCTACGGCATCCCGGTGGTGTCCAGCGTGGTTGCCGGCGACCGGGGCAGGACCGTCGAGGCCGCGGCCCGGCTGGGCTACCCGGTCGTGGTGAAGGCCGCCGACCCGGCCATCGTGCACAAGAGCGACCTCGGGCTGGTCCGGCTCGGCTTGGCGGATGCGCAGGCGGTGGCCGACGCGTACGCGGCAATCGGTGCCACCCTGCGCACTGACAAGCCCTCGGTGGTCGTCCAGCCGATGCGGCCCGGTGGTGTCGAGCTGGTCGCCGGCGTGGTCCATGATCCGCTGTTCGGTTCGCTGGTGATGGCGGGGCTGGGTGGCGTACACACCGATCTGCTCGGCGACCGGGCGTTCCAGCTGCTGCCGGTGACCGATGTGGACGCCGCCGCGATGTGGCGGCGGCTACGCGGTGCGCCGCTGCTGACCGGTTTCCGCGGCAGCCGGCCGGCCGACACCGCCGCGCTGGAGGACCTGCTTGCCCGGCTCGGCCGGCTCGCCGAGGACCTGCCCGAGGTCGCCGAACTGGACCTGAACCCGCTGCTGGTCTTCCCCCGCGGCGTCGCCGCGGTGGACGCCAAGCTCCGGCTGCACGCGGTCGGAACGGAACCCGATCCGACCGTACGCACCCTTCGCCAACCCGAATGAGGAGGCCGTCATGACCGTTGCCGAGAACCTACCGATCGTGGTCGGGGTGGACGGCTCCACACCCGCCACAGCCGCCGCCCGCTGGGCGGCCGCCGAGGCGATGCTCCGCGGCCGTCCGCTCCGCCTGGTGCATACGTACAGCTGGCCGGTTGCGCCGGCCGCTGTCACCGCACCGTCGTTCGTCATCAGCGAGGAGTCGCTACGCGAGGCGGCCGAGGCGGTGCTGTCCGAAGCGCTGGCCGACGTCCGCCAGGCGGTGCCCGGCGTACCGGTCGCCGGTCGGGTGATTGCCGGCTCGGCAAGCCACGTTCTCCTT
The DNA here is from genome assembly GCA_035695905.1 of Micromonosporaceae bacterium. Lineage (GTDB taxonomy): Bacteria > Actinomycetota > Actinomycetes > Mycobacteriales > Micromonosporaceae > EFPC-2. The sequence continues at coordinate 4,928 of DASRRF010000823.1, forward strand.
GAACTGTCCAGCACCGCCGGCATGGTGGTGGTCGGGCACCGCGGGCACGGCGGGTTCGCCTCACTGCTGCTCGGTTCGGTGGCGGCGCACGTGGTCGCGCACGCGCGGTGCCCGGTCGCCCTGGTCCGCCCGGCCGCCGCCGGCACCGACGCCCCGGCCGTCGCCGCGGACGCCCCGGTAGTGGTCGGCGTCGACGGTTCGGCGATCTCCGACGGCGCGGTGCGGGTCGCCTTCGAGGAAGCCGAGCTGCGTGGGGTAGCCGTACATGCGGTGCACGCCTGGGATCCGCCGGCACTGCCGTGGCGAACCGACATCCGGCCGCTGGTACGAGATGAGGCGGAATTGGAGACGGCCGAGGCGGGCCGGCTGCGCGACTGGGTGCACCCGTGGCAGGAGAAGCACCCGCAGGTGCCGGTGGAGTACCAGCTGACCCCGCGCCGGCCGGCGGGCGCGCTACTGGACGCCTCGCGTACCGCGGCTCTGCTCGTGGTCGGCTCGCGCGGGCACGGCACGTTCACCGGACTGCTGCTGGGCTCGGTCAGCCAGCAGGTCATCCACCACGCCGCCGGACCGGTCCTGGTGGTGCACCCGCCGGCCGACTGAGCGCGGGCTACCCGGCGACAGCCTGGACCACCTGTTCGGCGATCTCCAACTCCTCGTCGGTGGGTACCACGCAGACCGCCACCGACGAGGAGTCCGGTGAGATCACCCGGGGCGTGTCGCCACCGGCGTTGCGCTCGGGGTCGATGTGGATACCCAACGCCGCCAGGCCATTGGCCACCTCGGCGCGGATATCCGGGCTGTTCTCGCCGACCCCGGCGGTGAACGCGATCGCGTCCAGCCGGCCCAGCACCGCGTGGTACGCGCCGATGTACTTACGGATCCGGTGGCAGTACACGTCGATGGCCAGCCGGGCCGCGACGTCGCCGGCCGCCGCCCGGGCCAGGACTGTACGCATGTCGTTGTCGCCGCTGAGACCGGCGAGCCCGGCGCGATGCTGTAGCGAGCCTTCGATCTCGTCGAGCGTCATCGCGGCCGCCCGGGCCAGGTGGAACACCACGCCCGGATCCAGGTCGCCGGATCGGGTACCCATGACCAGCCCCTCCAGCGGGGTGAAGCCCATCGATGTCTCCACGCTGCGCCCGCCGGCCACCGCGCACGCGCTGGCGCCGTTGCCCAGGTGCAGGACGATCAGGTTCAGCTCGGTGGGCGCGCGACCCAGCAGGTCGGCGGTACGCCGCGAGACGTACCGGTGGGACGTGCCATGGAAGCCGTACCGGCGGATGCCGTACGCCCCGGCGAGGCCCGCGTCGATGGCGTACGTGGCGGCGGCCGCCGGGATGGTGGCGTGGAACGCCGTGTCGAAGACCGCGACCTGCGGTACCCCCGGCCACAAGCCACGAGCCGCGTCGATGCCGGCCGCGCAGGCCGGATTGTGCAGCGGCGCGAGCGGGATCAGCGCTCGGATGCCGGCGACCACCGCGTCGTCGATCAGCGTCGGCTCGGTGAACCGGCTACCCCCGTGTACCACCCGATGCCCCACGGCCGTGACGTCCCGGTTGCCCGCCTGCACCGCGCCGGCGACCATACGCAGCGCGGCAGCATGGTCGGCGACCGGTGATCCGGGCTCCCCGATGCGTTCCACCACGCCGTGTGCGGCGGTCGCGGCGCCGTCGACGAGCCGGTACTTGACCGATGACGAGCCTGCGTTGAGTACGAGGATCATGGCTGCCACGGTACGGGCCGAAGGTCCCGCCGGCCGCGGCGTATCGCCCCTGTTCCGCCGGCACGGCACGGAGCACGGTGAACCCATGAAGGCACACCTGGGAGGCCGGCGATGAGCGTCACCGCATGGGCTACCGCACTGGACGGCACTCCCGGACCGGTGCTGCGCGACTGCTTGCAGGCCGCGGTCACCGCGCCGTCGATCCACAACAGCCAGCCGTGGCGGTTCCGGCTCAGCGACGCCGGGGTCGACGTGCTGGCCGACCGGGAACGCCGGCTCGACGTGATCGACCCGCGTGGCCGCGAACTGCTGATCAGTGTCGGCGCCGCGGTGCTCAACCTCCGGGTGGCCATGCTCGCCCACGGGCGGCAACCCGTGTTCCGGCTTTTCCCGTCGCAGGAGGAGCCGGACCTAGTTGCTCGGGTGGTACCCGGTCCGCCGGTACACATCACCGAGACGGCACGCGCGTTGGCCCGGGCGATACCGAACCGGCACACCAACCGGCGCCCGTTCGCCGAAGTACGGATCCCCGACGCGGTACTCGCCGAGTTGAGCGACGCGGCCCGCACCGAGGGGACCACCCTCTCGCTGGCGGACGAGGCCGGGCGGGCGGCAATCCTGGCTGTGGTACGCACCGCCGAGCACCGGTGGACCGCGCGACCCCGCTACTGGGCGGAGCTCGCCGAGTGGACGCTGGCCGCGACCGGACGAACCGATGGGGTACCGCCCGAGTCGTTCGGCCCGTGGAGCGCCGCGGAAGCCGTACCGCTGCGAGATTTCGGACTGATCCAGCCGGTACGCCGGCGGCGCGTGCTGCGGTTCGAGACGACGCCCACCGTCGCCGTCCTCAGCACCGCGGGCGACGGCCCCACCGCATGGGTACGGGCCGGCCAGGCGCTCGAACGCGTGCTGCTGACCGCCACCGTACGGGGGCTGGCGAACACCCCGATGACCCAGCCGCTGGAGATCGAGGAGCTGCGCCGGCTGATCGTCGACTCCGCCGACGGCCGGGTGGCCCAGGTCATCCTGCGGCTCGGGTACGGGCAGCCGTGCGCCGGATCCCCACGCCGCCCGCTCGACGAGATGCTGCAGCGCTGACAAGCAGGCAGCGCTGACGATCAGAATCGGGCCAGGCCCCCGATACCCTCGGCGATCTCCGCAGCATCCCGCCGATCCAGGATATGTACCTCGGCGTCGGTGAGTACGGCGGCCCGGACGGCCACGTCGACGAGCCACCCCCGGTGCAGGCCGCCGGCCGACCGCGGCGCGATGTCCGGCGCCGCCAGCATGTCCGGCCCGAACCATGCCTCCCGGTGGTCCGCCGGGTCATCGGAGACCAGCAGGCTGGACAGCCGGCCCGCCGCCAATGCCGCCAGCGTTGCCTGGGCACCCTCAACGGTGGTACCGGACGGTCCGCGCGCGTCGGCGAACCGGGCCAGCAGCCCGGCGGAGAGGGTAGCCACGTACTCCTGGATGGCCTGCCGGCATGCTGCCGCGCGAAGCGGTCCGGAGCCGTTCGGGCTGCGGCCGCCGGGTAGGTGCACAACGGTGACGTCGCGGCGCAGCCCCAACGGTAGGTAGTCGCGCAGCAACTGGACCGCGCGCACGTCGCCGGCGACCAGCAGGAGGCGCGCGCCGCTGCAACGTAACGCGGATACCACCCGCGCGGCCACCGCGGACGCGTTGTGCTGCCACGAGTCCTCGGCACGGCGCTGGAACCGAGGCTGTGACCAGCCGCCGGGCGCGTTTCGTTCGATCTCGTCGTCCGGCCCGGTCACCACGAACGTCCTGCCGTCGGCGCAGCCGGCCGGAACCTCGGTCACGTCGGCGCCGGTGCGGTCGGTCACCACCAGCACGTACGCCGGTTGCCGCGCCGACCAGGCGAGTAGCGGGGCGACGTTGGCCGGTGCGCTATAACGGATGCGATCAACCGGTACGCCGCGGGGGATTGAGCGGGTGTAGTGGACCGCGCCGTCGGCGGCGAAGATGGCCAGTTCGGTGGTCTGGTACGGCTGCCCGTCGAGATACTCCCCCACCGCATGGACGGTGGGCAGGTCCGCGCCGAGCCGCA
>DASRRF010000824.1:0-3088 GCA_035695905.1 Micromonosporaceae bacterium
GGCCGCGTCGGCGGCGGCGGTGGAGCCCATCACGAGCAGGCCGGTGGTGACCGCCACGGCGGCTCGGAGCAATCGGGTACTTGCTTTGACCATGGACAATGCTCCTTTCTCCCGGCATCTGAGGCACGGGATACAACATGAGGGCGATGATGGCGGCCGGCTGGCCGCGTAGGAACGCCGGTGGGGGAGCGAAATACCACGCTGAGTCTCGCAGAGTGCGGACCACGGCAGTAGAGACGATAGGTGAGTCAACATATGGACGGACGTGCAACCCGTCCATGGCGGTTTAGATTTGGCAACGGCAATACGTGGTCAATGCTGGACTCACGCCAGCGGGTGGGGTTCGTCGTATCGCCGGCGACCGCCAACCGGTCGGACAGGAAAATCCTCCATCCCGGGTCACCGCACCGCCGAATAGCCAGTCAGCTGGTCGGTACGGCGTCCGCCGGCACCCGCAACACCTCAGCCACCATGGCGGTAACACAGCGATGGGCGTCGTATATCGGCCGGGAGTAGGTGTTGGGCGAAGGAACCAGGTTGTTGTAGAACGTCGCCCCCTCACACAGCGGACCGAGTACCCACAGCCGTTGCTCGGTACGGCCGTCGGCGCGGATCGGGTGCTGGTCGCGATTGACATCCAGACCGACCACGGGTGTGCCGTCGGGGCGGTACGGCCGGATCCATCCCTTGCCGTGCAGTGCGCACAACAGCGGACTGGCCGAGAAGGCGGCGGCCGGCAACGGCACGTGCGCGGCGGCGATCCAGTCGACCTCGGCGCAATGCGGTACCCGCAACCGGCTCGACGAGATCCGCCAGCGGGTGCTCCCTGGCACCGGGGTCACGGTCGGCGCCGGCCCGAACGGTGCCGCGGCGATGCCGGCCGCCAGTAGCGCCAGCAGCTCGCTGTGCCGTTCGAACTGCGGGCCGACGACGGCGCGGTTCATCACCGGGACCACCGACCGGTTGAACTCGTCCAGCGAGTGCTCGGTCAGGCCACCGAAGTCGACCACATACCGGATGGTGTCCCGCAGCTCGCGTACCACGTCCAGGGCGGCCTTGACCGGGCTGCCGGCGAAGCCGAGTACACCCTCGGCCAGGTCCCGCCGGACCACATCGGCGAGCCAGGACTGGTACGCCGCACTGTCGGACAGCGGCATTCCGGTCGCGCCGTCGAGGGTTGCGGGTGCGTCGAACCGGCCGAGCCGGCGGTCCAGCTCATCGAGTACGGCCTCGACCGGCAGACGCCTGGTCAGCTCGCGATGCAGCCGCTGCTCCGCGTCGCCGCCGGTACACCGGGCCTGGCATCGCCGGTACGCGATGCGCATTTCGGTGTGGATGAGCGGCAGCACGTCCGCATCGAAATCCAACCTGCCGGATCGGGACTCGCGGAGCCGATCGATCGTTGCGTGGGTGAGTACGAGTGGCTCGTACCGTGCCTCGAACTCGGTGACCAGAGGGCGCGCCCGGCATGGAACTCCGGATCGGGAGTAGAACAGCAATGTCGGTTCGCGCCCGCTGGGCCGGTACGAGATCCGGTCAGCGGAGCCGGCGAAACGGCCACCGCGGCCGACCGTCAGGCAGGACATGATGTCCATTGCGGACAGTCCGAACCCGCCGATCGCCACCGACTGGCCCGGGCCGACCTCGGCGAGCCGGTCAGGCAACGGGTACGGCTCGGTCAGGAACCGATCCGCGGTACGGCGATCGGCGTTGGGTGTGTAGCCGGTGGTCAGGAACGCGTACCGGGCGGCAACCCGGCCACCGTCGGCGAGCGCGATCGACAGCTCGCCGTCGGGTTCCGATGAGACATCCACCGCGGCGGTACGGTGCAACGCGATCCGTACCCATGTGGGAGCGCGACCAAGCACCTGAGCCAGAAACCAACCGAGGTACTCGCCGAGCAGCCGGCGGGGCAGGAAGTCGGTTGGCCGGATCGCCCGGCCTGCGGCGGACACGGTGTGCCCGTCGTCGCCGAGGCGCAGACGCCGCTCGGTGGCCCACTGGTACAGGCTCGGTCCCGGCAGGTCGACCTCGGCGCCGACGGTGTATTCGTCCGGGAACATCGACACCTGGGAACAGGTCGTGTTCAGCAGCAGGTAGTCCGGCTGCGCGGTGTCGTGTACGCCGGCGCCGTCGCAGCGCGGGTCGATGACGTCGACGCGGAAGTCACCCAGCTCCGGCCCGGCCCGCTTGGCCAGCGTGACGATCCGCTCGAGCACGCTGAGACCGCGCGAGCCCAGGCCGATGATGGCAATGCTGGTGGTCCGCGTCATCGCCCCGCCCTCAGCTCACCGGAATATCCACTGTGGACGGACTCGCTGCGATCCGCGCGGTCAGTGTCCGTACCGCCCCGTCCGCGGCCCGCGCCGCGGTGTCCACCCGCGCCGCCGCCGTGATCACATAGCCGAGGCGGTCCTGGAACGAGTGGCGCAGCACCAGGGTCTCGCCGGGCGCGCGGATCAGGCCGACCTCCTCGACCGCGGGCAGCAGCCGGGCCGCGTCCAGCCCGTCCACGCCGAGCAGCTGTCCGGCCGTGTGCGCGACGAGAAACCGGATCGAGGATGCACCGTCCCGGGTGGGCCGGAGGCCACCGGCCCGCCCCGCGGCGCCCGCGATCACCTGCTCAATCATGTCGATCCCGGTGGCCAGCTGAACGATCCGCGGGATCATGCCACCGGCCAGCCGGGGATTGACCTCGACCACGCGGGGGCCGCTGGCGCCGTACCGCAGCTCGACATGCGCGGCCCCCCAGCCCAGACCCAACGCCCGCAGCGCGGCGAGCGTGGCCTCGCCGAGCGCGGCCCGGTCCGCCGCGGGCAGCGGGGCCGGGAAGTCGTGGCCAGTCTCGACGAAGTACGGCGGGGCGCCGAGAAGCTTGCGGGTGACGCCGACCACCTGCGTGTCGATCGTCTCCACCGAGTACTCGTCGCCGTCCAGGTACCCCTCCACGATCACCGCATCCTGTACGGGCAGCGCGAGTGCGGCCGGATCGGCGTCGAGCACGGCGCTGGCCGCCGCGGCCACCTCACCCGGATCCGCGCACAGCCGGGTGGCGATCGAGCCGGAGCCGGCGACCGGCTTGACCACG
>DASRRF010000825.1:0-4582 GCA_035695905.1 Micromonosporaceae bacterium
GGCGGTGGTACGTACCGCGAGCCGACCTCGTACACCGTGCAGGTCTTCAACGGTTCGACCTGGGTGGACATCGCCGGGCAGGTGAAGTCGCCGGCCGCCCCGGCGCCGAACTACAACAAGGTGACCTTCAACCCGGTGACCGCGCAGCTGGTCCGGGTACTGATGACCCGCGCCTCCGGGTTCGGGGTCGGGCTGAAGGAGGTGCAGATCCAGCTGGGGTAGCCGGGTCATCGACCTGCGCTCAGTCGAGGAAGCTGGCGCGTCCGTCGCGCGGCCCGAACAGCCGCAGCGCGTCGGCATCCGAGGCCCGCGACCGGATGAAGTAGTCGGCCCATTCGCGCGCCGCGGGGTACGACGATTCGCCGGTCACCCGGGCGCACGCGGAGTCGACGTCGAATCCGGTTACCCGCAGGGTGACACCGTTGTCCGGGCCGAGAATGGCCCAGTGCGCACCAGCTCCGCCGTAGGGCATGCCTACGCTGCCGGGGTTGACGACGAGCCGGCGGTCGGCGAGCCGGGCGAATGGCATGTGGGTATGCCCACAGACCACAGTGGACACCGAGTCGGCCAGCGTCGAGAAGACCTCCGCCCACCGTTCGAGCCGGCTGTCGACGAGCACCACCTCCTCGTCGTCGCGCGGGGTTGCGTGGCAGAACACGGTCTGACCGAGGCGGCCCAGGTCGAGGGTGACCGACAGTGGCAGCGAGTCGAGGAGCTTCACCTGATCGGGTCGCAGTTGTGCGGCCGCCCACGGTGCGATCGGGTCGGGGATCGAGGTCTGCCCACCTTGGCTGAGCATGACCAGTTCGCGGTCGGCGTTTCCGCGTACCCAGACAGCTCGATCGCCCAGGGCCGACAGCGCGTCCAGGGTCTCGACCGGTTGCGGTCCCGCGGCGAGGTCCCCGGTCAGGACGATTCGGTCCGCGGAACCGACGTCCGGCTCCGCGAGCACCGCCTCAAGGGCCGGTAACACGCCATGGATGTCGGACAGCACCACGATGCGCATGGCGCTAACGGTCACCCGCGGCCGCGATGTGCCGCAAGGCGTGTTCGCGGTGGGCGTACGGGTACGTCGTCCGCCGGGACGGCCGGCTACCAGGGCAGGACGCCGTGTGCGTCGGTACCCGCGGCCATCGTGAGGTCGCCCCAGAGCGTGCCGGTCGGCCCGTCCGCCGGCAGGGTGGCGAGGTGCACGCTGACCTCGGCGCCCTGTTCGGCGGTGCGGTGGCCCTGGTGCTGGTTGAGATCGGTGGCGCAGTAACCCGGGTTGGCCGCGTTGACCTTGATCGGGGTATCCCGCAGCTCCTTGGCGTACATCGCGGTGACCATGTTGAGCGCGGTCTTCGACGACGGGTACGGCACACTGGTCATCGTCCACAGTGGACTTTGCGGGTTCGTCATCGCGGCGATCGAGCCGACCTCGCTGGACACGTTGACGATCCGGGCGGCCGGCGCCCGGCGCAGCAGCGGCAGCATCGCGTTGATGACCGCGACGACGCCGAAGACGTTCGTCTCGAACACCTGACGCATGGTGCTCAGCGTGGTCGCGCTGGGCCGCCAGTCGCCGTCGGCGCGCGCGATACCCGCGTTGTTGACCAGGATGTCGAGCCGGCCGTACTCGGCCTCGATCCATCGCGCGGCATGCCGGACCGACTGCTCGTCGGTGACATCGAGCCGCACGGCATGGGCGTCCGCGCCACCGTCGCGCAGGGTGCGTTCGGCCTGCCGGCCCCGCTCCTCGTCCCGCGCGCCGACCAGGACGGTCATCCCCTGTGCACCCAGCAGCCGGGCGGTTGCCAGGCCGATCCCCTTGTTGGCGCCGGTAATCAGAGCAATCGTGGTAGTCATGCCGTCCAGCGTGTCCCGGCCGGTAGGCCCGTGGCAGAGACGGGTCAGCCTGGGATCGCCGGTACCACCCTGGCCGGCGGCTGGTCCGGCAGGCTGGAGGCATGATGAACCGCAGCGACCTGGCACAGTTTCTGCGTAGCAGGCGGGAGCGGCTACGCCCGACCGACGTGGGGTTGCCGATGGGTGCGAGCCGCCGGCGTACCCCCGGCCTGCGCCGGCAGGAGGTCGCCCAGTTGGCCGGCATGTCGGTCGACTACTACGTCCGGCTGGAACAGGCCCGCGGGCCGCATCCGTCGCGCCAGGTCTTGTCGGCGTTGGGCCGCGCCCTCATGCTGACCCTGGACGAGCGCGAGTACCTGTATCGCATCGCCGGGCAGGCGCCACCGCCGAGCGCCGGCCCGAACCGGCAGATAGCGCCGGCGATCAGGTACCTGCTGGACAGCCTGACCGAAACCCCGGGTTACGTCCTGGATGCCAAGTACGACGTGCTGGCCTGGAACCGGCTGGCCACCCCCTTCCTCGGGGAGCTGTCGGGGCTACCCGAGACGGACCGCAACATGATCCGCTGGATGTTCCGCAGGCCCGACACCGACTGCCACTGGGATGACGAGACCGCGTTGCGGTTCGCCCGCGCCACCGTCGCCGACCTGCGCGCGGGGTACGGCCGCTACCCCGGCGACGCCGGTATCGCGGCTCTGGTCACCGAGCTGCTCGGGATGTCCCCGCGATTCGCCGCGCTGTGGGCCACGCACGAGGTCGAACAGCGCCACCGGATGGTCAAGCGGGTGGACCACCCCGATCTCTGGCCGCTGGAGTTCGACTGCCAGGTGCTCCACATCCCGGACTCCGACCAGCGACTGATCGTCTACTGTGCGGCGCCGGGCTCGCCGACCCAGGCCGCCTTCCGCGGCCTGGCCCAACGCATCCGCGCCTAGAAACGCCACACGTTTCCCTTAGGGGCCGAGGGTACGGAGCGCCACGCCCTTGACGTTTGCCGCGGCGCGTTACAGCATGGCCCCACCGTCACGCGATTCCATCAATGAGCGTCGACTAGGGCGGTCGCGCTCGATGGACGCGCGCCGCACCGCGGAGTCGCCCACCACCGAGCGATCCTCAGGGTCGCGACTCCCCACCGCCGGGCGTAGCACAACTCCGGGTCACGTCACTTCCTGCCCTGCTGCACAGCCGAGCCCGCCGCGAGCGGCCCGGCTGACGCGCCCTGACCCGGGGAGAAGACATGAGCCGAACCAGACGCCCATCCCGTACCCGAGGCGGAAAGCGGTCGCTGATCGCCCTGCTGTTGCCGGTCGCGATGGTCGGTGCACTCACCATCATCACCACCCGCAACGCGCAGGCGGCCGTACCGTTCCCGGTGGAGAGCCTGGACGGCAGCGGGAACAACGTGGCGAACCCGACCTGGGGCCAGTCCGGCCGGCCGTACCTGCGGGTCGCGCCGACCGCGTACGCCGACGGCATCGCCGCCGCGGCGACCGGCCCGAACTCCCGCTTCGTCAGCAACCGCCTGATCAACGACAGCAACCAGAACGTCTTCTCCGAGCGGCGGGTGACCCAGTGGGGCTGGCAGTGGGGCCAGTTCCTGGACCACACGTTCGGCCTGCGGGAGGAGACCGGCCCGACCGCGACCGCGGCGAACATCGCCTTCAACGCGGCTGACCCGATGGAGACGTTCACCAACACGCTCGGGGTGATCCCGTTCACCCGGACCAACGGCACACCGGGTACCGGTACCAGCACGGCCAACCCGCGGCAGCAGAACAACACGACGTCGACGCTGCTGAACGCGTTCGCGGTGTACGGCGGTACCAACGCGCGGCTGGACTGGCTGCGCAACGGCTCGGCCGACGGCAACCCGACCAACAACCAGGCCACGCTGATGCTGCCGAACAACTACCTGCCCCGGCGGGACGCCCGCGGCAACGCCAGTACGGCTCCGCCCACCGCGGTGGACGGCCGGTTACTGGCCAACCCGAACGCCGCCCGGGTCGCCGGGGATGTTCGGGTCAACGAGAACATCGGGCTGACCGCGACGCACACGCTGTTCGCCCGCGAGCACAACCGGATCGTGTCGCAGCTACCCGCCTCGCTCAGCGAGGAGGACAGGTTCCAGATCGCCCGCCGGATCGTCATCGCCGAGCAGCAGTTCATCACGTACAACGAGTGGCTGCCCGCGATGGGTGTCGCGCTGCCGCGGTACGCCGGATACAACGCGAGCGTGAACCCGACCATCAGCAACGAGTTCGCCGCCGCCGGGTACCGGGTACACAGCCAGATCCACGGGGAGTTCGAGTTCGAGACGGACGCCGCCCGGTACTCCGCCGCGGACCTGGCCTTCTTCACCCAGCAGGGGCTTGAGGCCACGGTGGACGCCGGGGTCGCCACCATCGCGGTGCCGCTCAACTCCGCCTTCTTCAACCCCGATCTGCTCCAGCGCCTGCAGATCGACCCGTTCCTGCAGGGCCTGCTGGAGTCGCAGTACAAGAACGACGAGCAGATCGACAACCAGCTGCGCAGCACACTGTTCCAGGTGCCGGTCCCCAGCAACCCCGGCTGCGAGCAGGGTCCGAATCTGGAGCCGTGTTTCACCGGGGTGGTCGACCTCGGCGCCATCGACATCGAACGCGGCCGCGACCACGGCATCCCCAAGTACAACGCGCTGCGTCAGGCGTACGGGCTGCCGGCGAAGTCGTCGTTCACCGCCATCACCGGTGAGGCG
>DASRRF010000826.1:0-1671 GCA_035695905.1 Micromonosporaceae bacterium
TCCCGAGCGTTGCGAACCGCTCGGGCCATGCTAACCGCCCTCCGCCCGGAAGCCGCCGGCGAGCAGGGACGGGAACGGCGGGTGGCGACCGGGCGAATGTGCGGGGTCAGGCAGGTGCCCCAATTTACGGAAACCTCTCCAGTGTGGATACTCTTCGCGGCGCCGCGACACCGGGCGACGGGCTGGGTACAGGGAGGAAGCAATGGTGGTCGCATCCGCGAGTCGCCGTCGCGCGCAGGCGCTGTCGCTGGCCGCGGCGCTCGCGCTGGCGCTGCTGGTGAGCCTGCCGGGACCGGCGCGGGCAGCCAGCGCGAACGTGGTCATCAGCCAGGTCTACGGCGGTGGCGGCAACACCGGCGCGCCCTTCGCCAACGACTTCGTCGAGCTGTTCAACCGCGGCGCCACCAGCGCCTCGGTCGCCGGCTGGTCGCTGCAGTACACCAGCGCGACCGGGACCGGGAACCTCGGCGCCAGCTCCGGGCAGCTCACCGAACTGCCGGACATCTCGCTGGCTCCCGGCCAGTACCTGCTGGTGGAGGAGGCCTCCAACGCGGCGGTCGGCGCCCCGCTGCCGGCTCCCGACGTCACCGACGCCACCGCGATCAACATGAGCGCCACCGGCGGCAAGGTCGCCCTGGCCCAGGGCATCGCCACCCTGGGATGCAACGGCGGCTCGACCCCGTGTCCCTCGACCGCCCTGGAGCGGATCGTGGACCTGGTCGGCTACGACGGCGCCAACTTCTTCGAGGGCACCGGCCCCGCGCCGGCCGGCAGCAACACGGCCGCGGTCTCGCGCCGTGCGGGAGGCTGCGCGGACACCGACGACAACGCGGCGGACTTCTCCGCCGGTGCCCCCGGACCTCGCAACACCGCGACCGCCCCCAGCCCCTGCCCGGCCAACCAGCCGGTGGTCGCAAGCTGTGGCGGTACCCTGTCCGCCATCCAGGGCACGGCCGCTACGGCCAAGGTGACCGCAGCCGACGCCGACGGCACGGTGGTCTCGATCGCGATCGACGGCGTGACCCCCTCGCCCGCGCCCGGGTCCATCACGCTCGGCGACCTCGTGCCGGCGCCGGCGGCGGGTGGGCAGGCGACCGCGAAGGTCACCGTGGACGCCAGCACGCCGGTCGGCAGCTACGCGGTGGCCGTCACCGCCGCCAACGACGACCCGACGCCCCAGTCGGCGACCTGCACGCTCTCCGTCGACGTGGTGACCCCCACCCCGATCCACGACGTCCAGGGGGCAAGTCACCGGTCGCCGCGCAACGGCCTGGTGGTCGCCGGGATCTCGGGGATCGTCACGGCCCGCGCCTCCAACGGCTTCTGGTTCCAGGACCCCAACCCGGACGCGGACCCTGCCACCTCCGAGGGCCTGTTCGTGTTCACCTCCTCGGCTCCCACCGTCGCGGTTGGCGACGCCCTGGTGGTCGGTGGCCGGGTCTCGGAATTCCGGCCGGGCGGTGCCGGCGGCGCCACCAACCTCACGACCACCGAGATCACCGGGCCCTCGGTCACCGTGCAGTCGTCCGGCAACCCGCTGCCGGCGCCGACCGTGGTCGGCACGGGCGGGCGCGTGCCGCCCGGCGAGGTGATCGAGGACGACGCCACCGGTGACGTGGAGACCAGCGGCGTCTTCGACCCCGCCACCGACGGCATCGACTTCTGGGAGAG
>DASRRF010000827.1:0-2054 GCA_035695905.1 Micromonosporaceae bacterium
CCTCGCCGGTCTCGGTGTCCACCTCGGCCGCGCACAGGTGCGTACCGTGCGGGAAGGAGAACGTGGCCGGGTCGAAGACCGCGTCGGCGTCCAATGTGGACTCCACGCCGTCCGGCAGGTTGTGTGACATGAAGACGGCCAGCGCACACTCGGCCAGCGTCTTCGCCGCTTCCGGGGTACCCCGGACCCGGAACGCGCCACCGGTGAACTCGAGGTCGTCGACCGAGCACTCCAGCAGGTGCGCGGCGATCGGCTTGGCCTTCGCCATCACCTTCTCGCACGCCTGCAGCAGCGCGATGCCGCCGACCACGAGCGATCGGGAACCGTACGTGTCCATGCCCTTGTGCGCCACCCGGGTGTCGCCGTGCAGCACCGCGACGTCCTCGAAGGGCACCCCGAGCTGGTCCGCGACGACCTGGCTCCACGCGGTCACGTGGCCCTGCCCGTGCGGGCTGGTACCGGTGACGACCTCGACCTTGCCGGTCGGCAGCACCCGGACCGCCGCGGCCTCCCAGCCGCCGGCGCCGTACCGCAGCGCACCCAGGATCCGCGACGGCGCCACCCCGCACATCTCGGTGTACGTGCAGATGCCGATGCCGAGCTGGACCGGGTCGTTGCTGGCCCGCCGCTGCGCCTGTTCGGCGCGCAGTGCCTCGTACCCGAGAATTTGGGTGGCCTTGTCCGTGGCCGCCTCGTAGTTGCCCGAGTCGTAGACCAACCCACACACCGTGGTGAACGGGAACTCCTCATGGGTAATCCAGTTGCGCCGGCGTATCTCCAGCGGGTCGAGGCCCAGCTCGGTGGCGAGCTCGTCGATGATGCGCTCGATGCCGAAGGTCGCTTCGGGCCGGCCGGCGCCGCGGTAGGCGTCGGTGAACGTGGTGTTCGTGAAGACCCCGGAGCACTCGAAGCGGTACGCCGGAATCTTGTAGATCGCCGGGAACATAAAGGCACCGAGCAACGGCACACCCGGCGTGATGATGCCGAGGTAGGCGCCCATGTTCGCGATCAGCTTCACGGACAGCCCGGTGATCGTGCCGTCCCGCTTCGCGGTCAGCGTCAGGTCCTGGATCTGGTCGCGGCCGTGGTGCGCGGAGAGCATCGACTCGGCCCGGGTCTCGGTGTACTTCACCGGCTTGCCGACCCGCTGCGCGGCCAGGAAGGCGATCATCTCCTCCGCGGTGACCTGCAGCTTGCCGCCGAACCCGCCGCCGACATCCGGCGCGATCACCCGGATCTGCTGCTCCGGCGTACCGGTGATCAGCGCGAGCATGACCCGCAGGACGTGCGGGATCTGGGTGGCCGACCAGACGGTGACCCCGCCATCGGTGGGGTCGACCACGACGCTGCGCGGTTCCATGAACGTCGGGATCAGGCGCTGCTGGATGTACCGCCGGGTGATGGTGACCTCGGCGTCGGTCGCCGCGTCCGCGACCGAGCCACCGGTGCCCGCCTCGCCGGAGTCGAAGATCCACGTGTAGCACCTGTTCGTGCCGGCGTCGGCGTGCACCAGCGGCGCGCCCTCGGCCAGTGCCGCCTCCATGTCCAGTACGACGGGCAGTGCCTCGTACTCGACGTCGATGGCCTCCAGCGCGTCGACCGCGCTGGACCGGTCCCGGGCGACCACGACGGCGACCGGTTCGCCGACGTGCCGTACCTCGCCGATGGCCAGCGGTGGGTGCGCGGGCAGCTTGATGTCCTCGGTGACCGGCCAGGCACACGGCAGGCTGCCCTGCACCTCGGCCACGTCGGCGCCGCTGAACGCGGTGATGACGTTGGGCCGCAGCAGCGCGCCGGACAGGTCCAGCCGGGCGATCCGGGCGTGCGCGACCGGGCTGCGCAGGATCGCCAGGTGCAGCAGGCCCGGCAGCACGACGTTCTCTGTCCACATTGTACGGCCGGTGACCAGGCGCGCGTCCTCCTTGCGCAGCCGGGCCCTGCCGACCTCGGGTGCCCTGGGTTCGGCGACGGCGGTCATACCGGCACCTCCTGGCTCGCCGTGGCGGCTTTGGCCTGCGCCGCGGCGGCCCGGACCGCCCGGACGATGTTCTGGT
>DASRRF010000828.1:0-1589 GCA_035695905.1 Micromonosporaceae bacterium
TGGTACGACGATGTGGCGGGCGACGTCGACCGGTTGCTGACGGTACAGGCCGCGGATGTACAGGCGCGTGCCAGCGTCGCCGCGCACGGTTACGCGTTCGACGCGGAAACCGGTTCGGACAACGGGTTCTGGGTGCAGTTCAATGTACGGGAGCTGGCCGACGTGCCGGATCCGGTGCTGCCCAAGGGTTTCCGGTTTCTGGCCGCCGAGGACGTCTCGGTGACGGACGCGGTCAAGGCGCATCGGGACGCGTGGTATCCGTCCAGTTTCACCGAGGCGGCGTTCGAGCGGGTCCGGCGGACCTGGCCGTATCGGGCCGATCTGCATGTGCTGATCGAGGCACCGGACGGCACGCTCGCCGCGACCGCGATCGTCTGGCTGGACGATTCGGCGCGAACCGCTGAATTCGAGCCCGTTGGCACACACCGGGACTTCCGGCGACGGGGGTTGGGCACCGCGTTGCAGCTGTACGGTATGCATCTGGCCAGGGCGGCCGGCGCGAACCGCATGCTGGTCGCCTGTCTTGGCGCGCCGGCGCATCCGGCCGCCCGGAACATGTACTACGGCGTCGGCTTTCGCGAGTTGACCCGGGACCTGCCGCAGATCAAGGTCGCGAGATAACGCCCGGACCGGGCATTCGGGTCGGACCCGACGAGGTGCGGGTCGTTAACCCGTTTACCGGAGACCTCGTCTATTTGATCAACGACACGCCGGAGCCATAGTCAGCCTGCATCACGCCAGCTGCCAGCTTTAAAACACGCGCTATAGCCCGCCACCGCGTCGGCGACCCGCCGAAGGGGCCATGGCCGGCGCCGAGAGTGGACGCGATCGAGGCAGTCGCCGCGAAGTACGCGGCGGATTGGCCCGCCTGGGGCACCGCAAGATCGCCGCGATGATGCGTGCCGACGCCACCAGGTGTCCACCTCCACCGTTCAGCGGGCCTCCGCCGGCGGGGACTGCTGCTGCCGACCGGGTTCCGGGCAGACCGCAGATCGTGGGCGCGGCTGCGGAAGCGGGTGTTCCGAGACCACCACGCCAGCGGAACCGGGTCTGGCAGGTGGACTTCTCCGAGTTCGAGACCGCCCGCGGCGGGATCTGGCGGATCGGCGCAGTCATCGACTACGCCACCAAGTACTGCCTGGCCGCCACCGTCACCCCGACGTCTCGCGGCCAGGATGCGCTCGGTTGCCTCCGCCGGGGCGTTGTCCAGGGGCCGAACGGGTCCTGGACCTCGACGACCTCCGTGCCGACCGCGGCGTGATGGACGTCGTCGACGCCGACGACGACGTGATCGGTGCAGCACCCGCTCCGATCGCCGTCGTGACCGACAACGGGCCATGCTTTCGTGGCGTGAGCTTCGCTGACGCGTTGGCCGGCGACGACCCGCTGTTTGGTCACGTCCGCACACGGGTGAGGAGCCCACAGACCAACGGCGTGGTCGAGCGGTTCTTCGGCACGCTGAAGTACGAACATCGCTACCGCGCCACCATCGGCGACGGCAACGCCCTCACGGTCGAAGTCAACCTGTTCCGCCACACCTACGCTACTCTGCGACCCCACCAGGCCCTCGACGAACGCACACCACGCGC
>DASRRF010000829.1:0-5451 GCA_035695905.1 Micromonosporaceae bacterium
CTCGGTGCCGGCGCGTACGGCGCCCGGATGGTCGGCGGCGGCTTCGGCGGGTGCGTGCTCGCGCTGGTGGACACCGGCGCCGCCGACGCGGTCGCGGCGGCCGTCGCGGAAGCGTTCAGCGCCAAGGGATTCGCCGCCCCGGCGCCGTTCGTGGCGTGGCCCGGCCCGGGTGCCCGGCGGCTGTAGCCGGCTACGACAAGCCGGCTCAGGCGGCCTCGACAATCATGGCGGCGCCGACCGTACGGTTCGTCGCCTCATCGATGATAACGAACCCACCGGTGGTCCGGTTCCGTCGGTACTCGTCGCACAGCAGCGGGACGGTGGTACGCAGTTTGATCCGGCCGATCTCGTTGAGCGTCAGCTCGGTCGCGTCCTCGTCGCGGTGCAGCGTGTTGATGTCCAGCCGGTAATGCAGATCGCGGACGATCGCCCGGGCCGCGCGGGTGGTGTGCTTGATGGCGTACCGGCCACCGACCCGCAGCGGGCGGGTCTCGTCCATCCAGCAGACCATCGCATCGATGTCCTGGGCGACCATAGGTGCGTTGTTCGGCCGGCAGATCAGGTCACCGCGGGAGACGTCGAGCTCCTCGGTGAGCCGGACGGTCACCGACATCGGCGGGAACGCCTCGTCCACCGGGCCGTCGGCCGTCTCGATGCTCGCGATCCGGCTGGCGAATCCGGACGGCAGCACCATCACCTCGTCGCCCGGCTTCAGTACGCCGGAAGCCACCGTTCCCGCGTACCCCCGATAGTCGTGGTGCTTGGTCGACTGTGGACGGACGACGTACTGCACCGGGAAGCGTACGTCCACCAGGTTGCGGTCCGACGCGATGTGCACGTGTTCCAGGTGGTGCAGCAGGGACGGCCCTTCGTACCACGGCATCCGGGCGGACCGGGCGACCACGTTGTCGCCCTTCAGCGCGGACACCGGGATCACCGACAGGTCAGGCGCGGCAAGCTTGGCGGCGAACGCGGAGAACTCGTCCGCGATCGCCTCGAAGACCGGCTGCGACCAGTCGACCAGGTCCATCTTGTTCACGCACAGGACCAGATGGGGTACCCGCAGCAGCGAGCAGAGGAACGCGTGCCGGCGGGACTGCTCCAGCAGGCCCTTACGGGCATCGACCAGAATCAACGCGAGGTCCGCTGTGGACGCTCCGGTCACCATGTTGCGGGTGTACTGGATGTGCCCCGGCGTGTCGGCGATGATGAACTTGCGCCGCGGGGTGGCGAAGTACCGGTACGCCACGTCGATCGTGATGCCCTGCTCGCGTTCGGCGCGCAGGCCGTCGGTGAGCAGGGCCAGGTTCGTGTACTCGTCGCCGCGCGCCGCGCTGACCGCCTCGACGGCGGCGAGCTGGTCCTCGAACAGCGACTTGGTGTCGTAGAGCAGCCGGCCGATCAGCGTCGACTTGCCGTCGTCCACGCTGCCCGCGGTGGCGAAGCGCAGCAGGTCGGTGGCTACCACGGTGGGCGCGGTCATCAGAAGTACCCTTCCCGCTTGCGATCCTCCATGGCGGCCTCGCTGACCCGGTCGTCGCCGCGGGTCGCGCCGCGCTCGGTGATCCGGGTCGCGGCGACCTCGCTGATCACCTTCGCCACGGTGTCCGCGTCCGACCTCACCGCCGCGGTGCAGCTCGCGTCGCCGACCGTGCGGTAGCGCACGAGTTGTACGAACGGCTCTTCACCCGGGCGCGGCCGGAGGAACTCATTCACCGCGTACAGCATGCCGTCCCGCTCGATGACCTCGCGCTCGTGCGCGTAGTAGATGCTCGGCAGCGCCAGCCGCTCGCGGGCGATGTAGTGCCACACGTCCAACTCGGTCCAGTTCGACAACGGGAACACCCTGATCGACTCGCCCGGGTGGATCCGTCCATTGTAGAGCGACCACAGTTCGGGACGCTGGTTCTTCGGGTCCCACTGGCCGAACTCGTCCCGGAAGCTGAACACCCGCTCCTTGGCGCGGGCCTTCTCCTCGTCCCGCCGGGCACCGCCGAACAGCGCGTCGAACCGGTACTTCTCCACCGCATTGAGCAGCACCGGGGTCTGTATCCGGTTGCGCGAGCCGTCCGCCGGCTCATGCACCAGCCCGGAACCCAGCGCCTCCGGCACGCTGGCCACGAGCAGCTGCACGCCCAGCTCGTCGACCCGCCGGTCGCGGAACTCGAGCACCTCGGCGAAGTTGTGCCCGGTGTCCACATGCATCACCGGGAACGGCACCCGGCCGGGCCAGAACGCCTTCTCGGCCAAGCGGAGCATCACGATCGAGTCCTTGCCACCGGAGAAGAGCAGCACCGGGCGTTCGAACTCGGCCACCACCTCGCGCATGACGAACACGCTCTCCGCCTCGAGGGCGTCGAGATGGGTGACGCGGTAGGCGGCCGGCTGGCCCATGATTCCAGACCTCTCCGATTGGGTTACCCGAGAATACCGTCAACCCCGAACGGCCAGCGCAGCCAGCAGCCGGGGTGCGAAATTCTTGCGGCAGACCACCAGATCGGGCAACCGGGGATCCGCCTGGTTGTATTTCAACGCAGATCCATCGATCCGGGAAGCATGCAGACCGGTGGCGGTCGCCACAGCAACCGGCGCGGCGGAGTCCCACTCGTACTGGCCGCCGGCGTGTACGTAGGCATCGACGTCGCCGCCGATCACCGCGGCGATCTTCGCACCGGCGGAGCCCATCGGGACCAGCTCCGCGCCGAGCAGCCCGGCCAGCGCGGTCAGGAAGTCCGGTGGGCGGGTACGGCTCACCGCGATCCGCAGCGGTCCGCGGACCGGTCCGGCCACGCCGGCCGCGGCCAGGGTCATCGGCGGGTACGCCGGCGGCCGGTCGGTCGCGTACACCCGCTGCTGGGCGGGGAGCGCGACGGCCCCGGCGACCAGCCGGTTCCTTGGCTTGCCGGCGGACCACAGGGCCACGTGTACGGCCCAATCCGAGCGCCCCTCCTCGGCGTACTCCCGGGTGCCGTCCAGCGGGTCGACGATCCAGACCCGCTCGGCGGTCAGGCGGGTCGGGTCGGTGTGCGCGCCCTCCTCGGAGAGCACCGCGTCGGCCGGCCGCCAGCGCGCCAGCTCGGAGGTGATCAGATCGTGCGAGCGCTTGTCACCTTCCGCGCGCAAGCCGGCCGGATCTCCGTACCCGAAATCGGTTCTCAGCTCGATGAGCAACTCGCCGGCCCGCGCCGCCAGCCAGCGGGCGAACGCACCGTCGACCACCGGCGGACTCATCCGGTCAGTATGCCCCGGATCCGCGCGACACCGCGGTGAGCGTACGCAGCAGGATGGCCAGGTCGAGCGGGATCGACCAGTTCTCCACGTACCGCAGGTCCAGCCGGACCGCCTCCTCCCAGGGCAGATCGGAACGGCCGGAGACCTGCCACAGGCCGGTCATGCCGGGCTTGACGACGAGTCGCCGGCGTGCGTCGTCCGGGTAGGCGGCGACCTCCTCGGGCAGCGGCGGACGCGGTCCGACCAGCGACATCTGCCCGCGTACCACGTTGAACAGCTGCGGCAGCTCGTCCAGCGAGAACCGGCGCAGGTACCGGCCGACCAGGGTCACCCGCGGGTCGTTGCGCATCTTGAACAGCACACCGTCGTACTCGTTGAAGTGCCGCAACTCGGCGAGGCGGGCCTCGGCGTCCAGGTACATCGTGCGGAACTTGTAGATCACGAACTCGCGGCCGTGCCGGCCGACCCGCACCTGGCGGAACAGCACCGGACCCGGCGAGTCGATCCTGATCAGCACCGCGAGCGTGACCAGCAGCGGGGAGAACACCGCGATCAGCATGAACGCGCCGACCCGATCGAAGATCTCCTTGAACACCCGCGGCCCGCCGGTCAGCCGGGGGTGGTCGACGTGCATCATCGGCAGCCCGTCGACCGGGCGGATGGTGGTACGGTCACCGGCCACGTCGATCAGCGAGCTGGCCACGATGAGGTCGATGTCGTCGCGCTCCAGCTGCCAGGCGAGCCGGCGCAGCGTATGCCCGTCCAGCTCGGGGCAGGACAGCACGATCACGGTGTCCGCGGCGGCCGCGTTCACCGCGGTGGCCACATCGTCGAACGTGCCGTAGATGGGCAGGCCGACGTCGTCGTTGTGGCCCGGGGGCAGGCAGGCCCCGACGACCTCGAAGCCGTGGTACCGCTCGCGGCGCAGCTGCCGGGTGATGTGGATGACCGCCAGCTCGTGCCCGACGACGATAACCCGCTTCAGGCAGTTGCCGTGGATCCGGCGCCGGTGCAGCCCCTTGCGGAGCAGGAAGCGTACGGTGACGCTGCCGACCGCGGCGACCGGGAGCGCGATCAGCATGTAGCCGCGGGCGAGCGGGAAGTCCACCGCGTAGGCAACGATCGCGCTGGACGCGGTGAGCACGATGCTGGCGCGGATGACCCGCTGGTACTCGTCAGTCCCCACGAACAGGTACCGGCGCTCGTACGCCCGGGTCAGCGCGAGCGACCCGATCAGTAGCAGCGGCATCGCCAGCGACAGGAACAGGTACAGCCGGTTGTAGAACGTCACGGTCTCACCGAACCGGCCGAAGAACGCCAGGCCGCCAGCGGTGAAGCCGACCAGCGTGTCCGCGATCACCAGGGTACGGACGTAGCTCGCCTCCCAGTCCCAGCGCGCCCGGTTCTGCCCGACAACGTGCCGGGGTACCCGGCTGGGCATGGTCCGCACCGGGCGGGCCGGCGGACCCAGCTGTTGCGTCTGGTCGGACTGCCGGCGGCTCTCCGGGGCCGGATGGTTCTCGCCGACCGTGGCGAGCTGCGACGCTGCCGCGCGGGCGGCTCGCAGCGACGCCGCGTCCAGCACGATGGTGTCCGCGTCGTTGGGGAAGACGACCGTGTCGTCGTCCCGGGTGGGCTCGGCGAGCCGGGCGTCGGGCAGGCGCGGTATCCCGCTCCTCGGTGCCGGCATGCCGGCAGGCGTCGTCTCGGATCGCTCACCGAACCAACGCGTCACCACCGGTCCCCCTCGCCGCATAACAAATCCCGCACCCGTACGGCCGTGCGTCTGCCGTTACAACGCACAAAACCGGCCGGCGTCACGGTCCCACACCGAGCCGAGACCCGTTGCGGATCGAGCCCCCCGCCCGATCGCTCCGCCGCGGCCTGAACGTCCGGTGGCGGGTGCCGTTGAGTCAGTACGTCGCCAACGCCGTAGCGCTAGCGACGAGAGGCAGCCTTACACGGCGACAAGAGCCACAGCGGGGAGTGTCAGATAGCTGACGGGCTTCCTGACCGGACGGATGGGATGCGGATCATCCGGCGTGGTAAGCGTTCTGGGCCCATTCGAGGCCGCGGGCGAGGACCGCTTCGGTGGCATCCGCGGCCCGGTCCACCAGGAAGTCAAGCTCTTTGCGCTCGATCGGGGAGAAATCGGACAGTACGTAGTCGGCCGGATCCTGCCGCCCCGGCGGCCGGCCGATGCCGAACCGTACCCGGAGA
>DASRRF010000830.1:0-9583 GCA_035695905.1 Micromonosporaceae bacterium
GCCGGGCATGACGTGCGGGTACTCGATGCGTTGCTGCCGACCGTGCACGGACCGGAACCGCCCGCGCTGCCGAATGGTGTCGAGTTCGTCCGCGGGGACCTGAGGTCGGAGTCGACCGTCGCGGCGGCGCTGCGTGGCGTGGATCTGGTCTGCCATCAGGCGGCGATGGTCGGCCGTGGCAAGGAGATCCTCGACGCCCCGCTCTTCGCGGGCTGCAACGATGTCGGCACCGCGGTGCTGCTCGCGCAGATGACCCTGGCAAACGTGTCCCGGTTGGTGCTCGGCAGCTCGGTTGTCCTCTATGGAGAGTCGCGCTACTCGTGCGAGCGGGACGGCCGGGTCGCGCCGGGGCCACGCTCCACTGTGGATCTCGACGCCGGCGTGTTCGAACCGCGCTGCCCGCAGTGCGGCGGAACCGCGCGTGCCGAGCCGGTGGACGAGACCGACCAGCCCGACCCGCGCAACGTGTACGCGCTGACCAAGCTGGCGCAGGAGCACCTGGCCCAGGTCTGGGCGCGGGAGACCAGCGGCACTGCGGTCGCCCTTCGCTACCACAACGTGTACGGCGCACGGATGCCGGTGAACTCGGCGTACTCCGGGGTGGCCGCGACGTTCCGGTCGGCGGTCGAGGCCGGGGTCGCCCCGGAGCTGTTCGAGGACGGGTGCTCGCGGCGGGACTTCATCGACGTTCGCGATGTCGCGCGGGCCAACGCCGCCGCGCTCGACCGCCGGGAACCCGGCTTCCGCGCGTACAACGTGGCCAGTGGGGTACCGCATACGGTCGGCGACCTGGCCGCGGCGCTGGTGGCGGTGACCGGTGGCCCGCCGCCGGTGGTCACCGGCCGGTACCGGCTGGGCGACGTACGGCACATCGTCGCATCGCCCGCGCGCATCATGCGCGAGCTCGGGTGGGCACCGGCGATCGGGTTCACCGAAGGGGTGGCGCAGTTCGCGACCGCGCCGCTGCGCGCCGTTCCTCAGCCGCTCCTGAGCTAGCGCGAACCGCACCGGCGCAGTCTCGGTGGCGTGACGGCATCTGCGGCGGTCATCGGTGCCTCCGGCTTCATCGGGTCCAGGCTCGTTTCGGCATTGTCGGACCTGGGCGTACCGACCACCGGGCTGACCCGCTCGACGCCGCTGGTCCGCGCTGGACGCCCGGTCGCCGCGCTGCGTCGCGCCGATGTCATCTTCTTCCTGGCCAGCAGCATCACGCCGGCGGTCGCGGCGACCGGCCCGGGCCGGGCGGCGCAGGACCAGGCGTGCCTGGCCGGGTTGCTGGAGGCGCTGCGTACCGAGGGCACCCGGCCGGCCTTCGTACTGACCAGTTCGGGCGGTACGGTCTACGACCCGGACGCCCCGGCGCCGTACCCCGAATCCGCGCCCACCAAGCCGACCACCGCGTACGGCCGGGCGAAGCTGCGGATGGAGCGGATGGTCCGCGCCCGGCTCGGCGTGATCCGGCCGGTGATCCTGCGACCGGCCACCGTGTACGGACCCGGCCAGCATCCACGCGGAGCCCAGGGCGTGATCGCGCACTGGCTGGCGGCAGCCCGCAGGGACCAACCGCTCAAACTCTTCGGCGACCCGCGTACCGGCCGGGACTATGTGTTCGTGGCCGACGCGGTGCAGGCGATGGTCGCCGTCTACCGCCTCACCGCCCCGCCGCGCTGGGATCCGGGCGATCAGCCGTTGATTCTCAACCTGGGCTCCGGCGTACGGACCGCGCTGATCGACCTGCTCGCCACGTTGGTGCAGACCGTACGGCGGCCGGTGGTGGTCGAGTTCGAGCCGGCCCGCCCGTTCGACCGCAGCGACGTCTGGCTGGACGTCTCCGCCGCGGCGCGCACCCTCGGCTGGTGGCCGAGCACCACGCTGGCCGACGGTATCGCGGCCACCTGGGACGCGATGCTTGAACTGCACACCAGTACCGGGTTTACCCCAGGGTGGCGCGGGTCCCGGGCGGTTAGTGTCGTTTCCGATGACGGCTAACCGTTTTTACAAGCGGCCGACGGTGTTCCGGCGGCGCTTCTACGACCCCGTGATGCGTACGCTCATCCTCCGCTTCGGGTTCGACGGCATACTCGACCGCCGCGGTCAGGACACCGTTCAGGTGCTGTCCGTACGCGGCCGGCGTACCGGAAAGTGGCACCAGCGCCCGGTGGGCGTCTGCCTGCGCGACGGTTCCCGTCATCTCGTCGGCTTCTACGGTGAGAGCGACTGGGCGCTGAACCTGCGCGCCGGGTCGGAGGCATCGCTGTCGGTCCGCGGCAGCGTGCTGCCGATCAGGGTGATCGAGCTCAACGGCGAGGAGAAGGCGGACTTCCTGCGCTGGCTCGTCCAGCGGTACAAGTTCTTCGCCCGTGCATGGCTCAAAGTGAGTCCGGCCCGACTCACCGACGATGATGTGGACCGGTTGGTACGCCGCCATCCGGTGTTCCGCGTGGAAGCGCGCGACGGGGCCTGATGCGTCGCGGACCATTGTCCAGATAGGACAGCGAACCGGGAGCAGAGCCTTCATGCAGACAGACCCGAAACTTGGCTGGCCCGATGACGAGGCGACCCGACTCCACAAGATCATGTTCGGTTACCTGGGCTCCACGGCCATCTTCTCGGCCATGGAGCTGGGCGTGTTCGAGGCCCTGGAGAAGGCGCCCGGTACCTCCGAGGAGCTGGCCGACCGGCTCGGCCTGCCGCAGCGGTCCGCCCGGGTCCTGTTGCTGGCGCTGCTCGGCGAGCAACTCCTCGAGCGGGACGGCGATGTCTACCGCAACGCGCCGGCCGCGAGCCGCTTCCTCGTCGTCACCAGCCCGGAGTCGGTGGCCCCGCTCGCCGCGCACCAGGCCGCGCACTTCGTACGCTTCGGCCAGCTGACCAAGGCGCTGCGGGAGAACGCACCGGTGCGCCACGAGCAGCAGCAGGGCGACCACCCCGCGTTCGGCGGCCCGGCCCGGTTCGCGCAGGTGACCATGAGCGTGGCCCGGCTGCTGATGCTGGAAGGCATGGTGAAGAACGCCCGGCTCGGCGGCGGCCGCCATCTGGTCGATCTCGGTTGCGGCTCGTGTGTCTACTCCATCGGGCTGGCCAAGGAGTACCCGGACCTGCGCATCACCGCGGTCGATCGGCCGTCGGTGTGCGAGCTGGCCAACGGCTCGGTGGCCGAGGCCGGCCTGACCGACCGGATCACCGTGGTGCCCGGCGACATCCTGGCCGACTCGTTCACCGGCGATGCCGCCATGCTGTGCAACGTGGTCGAGGGGTTCGACGCGGAGCACGCGCAGACCCTGATCCGCCAGGTCTACAGCTGGCTCCCGGACGGCGGGGAGCTGCTCTTCCACTCGCACATGTGGGAGCACGGGCACACGCCGTTCCCGTACTCGATCGGTCTGATCCTGTTGGTGAACAACGCGATGGGTGGCGAGCCGTACGGCGAGACGGTGACCCGGAAGTGGTTGGAAGAGGCCGGGTTCAGCTCGGTCGAGCCGGCCGTCGCGGTTTCCCCGATCTCCGCGCTCATCCGGGCCCACAAGTAACTCAACTGATCCAGGTGGAGCCCTTCACCACGTGTACCCGGCGGATGCCGAGCGCGGTGATCCGGCTGCGCAGCGCGCAGAAGCCGGGCAGGTTCAGCAGCTTCGGACCCAGCCGGCGGCCGATTGCCCGCAGGCCACGGGGATTGGCGTCGGCGGCGGCCAGATAGCCTTTGGTGAGCCGGGACTGCAGCCCCTGCATCAGGCGTACCTGCCAGAGCCGGCTGCGCTGCACGCCGGCGAGATCGCGAACCGTCACCTGGCCGCGCGCGATCGGCGCCACCAGGCGGTTCGACACCACCACCGCGTCTTGGATGGCGAAGTTGACGCCGGTGCCGCCGATCGGTGACATCGCGTGTGCGGCGTCGCCGATGGCCAGCAGGCCCGGCCGGTACCAGCGGCTCAGCCGGTTGGTCCGGACCGACAGCAGGTGCACGTCGTCCCACCCGTCCAGCGTGCCGACGTGCGCCGCGAGCTGAGGCATCACCCGGCCGATGGTGTCGCGCAACCGGTCCAGGCCGGCCGCCCGGACCTGGTCCGCGGCGCCCTTCGGAATCATGCACGCGGCCTGCCAGTAGTCACCGCGGTCCAGCCGGGCCATCGCCCAGCCGTCGCCGAGGTGGATGTTCATGTCGTTGTTGTGGACGTCGTCCGGCATCCACGGCAGCCGGAACAGCATCATGTCGATCGGCGGTGCGGTCTCGACCACCGGCAACCCGGCGCGCTCGCGGATGGCCGAGGTACGGCCGTCCGCGGCCACGGTGAGCGTCGCCCGGATCTCGCCGCCGCCGTCCGCGGACTTGTAGCGGACGCCACGTACCACGCCGTCCTCGGTCACCACGTCGACCGCCTCCGCGCCCATCATCAAATGGAAGCCGGGGAAGCGGGCCGCCTCGGAGGCCAGCATGGTCAAGAAGTCCCACTGTGGAACGACCGCGACGAACGGGAACTTGGTCGGCACCCGGGCCAGGTCCGCCAGCAGCATGACGCCACCGGGGGTGTGCGCCTTGACCAGGCGGACCCGGCGCGGGCTGAGCGCGAGGAACTTCTCGGACAGGTCCACCTCATGCAGGATCTCCACGGTGGCCGCCGCGATGTCATCGCCGCGGAAGTCGCGCAGGAAGTCGTCGTGCTTCTCCAGTACGACGACGTCGATTCCGTTGCGCGCCAAGAGGAAGCCGAGCATCGCGCCGGCCGGGCCACACCCCACGATGCAGCATTGCGTCAGCGTCTGCTCCGCCACCAGGTGAACCTACCAATGGCCGGCGTGGCCGGGTCCCGGTAGAAACCCCAGTCCCGGATCCGCAGCTCACGACTAGCCTGCTGGCATGGAAAAGCCAGTGGCCACACCGCAAGCAGCCGCCCATCCCGAGCCGCCGCCGCTGCAGGTCATGCGGCTGGGCCTCGGCTATCAAGTATCCGCTCTGCTGACCACGGTTACTAGGCTCGGCATCGCCGACCACCTCGCCGACGGCCCGCGTACCGCGGCCGAGCTCGCCGAGCTGACCGGCGCGCATCCCGACTCGCTCCTGCGCGTGCTGCGGGCCGCGGCCGCGTTCGGCATCTGCGAGATAGTCGACCAGAAGTCGTTCGGCCCCACCCCGCTCAGCGAATGCCTGCGCTCCGGCCCCAACTCGTTGCAGGGCTTCGCCCTGGGCATGGGCCAGCCGGGACACCTGCGCCCGTTCGAGTATCTCTACCAAGGCGTGATGGAGAACCGGGCGGTCGCCAAGGACGCGCTCGGGATGGAGATGTGGGCGTACTACGACGCGCACCCGGAGACCCGGGCCACGCTCACCGCGCACCTGGACGAGGTCACCGCGATGGTGGCGCCGATGGTCGGTGCGAAGTACGACCTGTCGCGGTTCACCCGCATCGTCGACGTCGGCAGCAACGAGGGACACTTCCTCAGCGCGATCCTGCAGTCCGCTCCGCAGGCCAAGGGTGTGCTCTTCGACCGGCCCGAGGTGATGGACGCGGCCCGCGCCACGATGACCGCGCGCGGCCTGATGGACCGGGTCGAGTTCGTCGGCGGCGACTTCCGCGAGTCGGTACCCGAGGGCGGCGACCTGTATCTGCTCAAGGGCATCATGCACGACTGGGACAACGAGCCGGCGGGCCGGATCCTGGCCAACTGCCACAAGGCCGCCCGGCCGGGTGCGACGCTGCTGTCGCTGGAGGGCATCGTCCGCGACGAGCCGCCGCTGGAGCCGATGGTGCACCTGATCGACCTCGCGATGCTGCTGCTGGTCGGCGGCCGGGAGCGCACCAGGACCGAGTTCGACGAGCTGTTCGGCGGTGCCGGATGGCACATCGCTC
The DNA here is from genome assembly GCA_035695905.1 of Micromonosporaceae bacterium. Taxonomy (GTDB): domain Bacteria; phylum Actinomycetota; class Actinomycetes; order Mycobacteriales; family Micromonosporaceae; genus EFPC-2. The sequence goes on from DASRRF010000830.1 coordinate 5,847, forward strand.
AGGTCATCCCGCTGCCGATGCTGCCGTACTTCCCCTACCACATCCTCGAGGCAGTTCGTCAATAGCGCGGCGTCAGTGACCGATAACGGCCGGGGTGAGCGGGTGCTCGCCCCGGCCGACTCGCGTGCGGAGGCGCTGTAGCCACGCCGGCGCCCACCAGACCCACCGGCCGAGCAGCGTCATTGTGGTGGGCACCAGCAGGCACCGGACGACGGTGGCGTCGACGAAGACGGCCACGCTGAGCCCGATGCCGAGCTGCTCGATCTCGCCGGTCTGCGCGCCGCCGAAGCACGCGAGCACGATCACCACGACCAGCGCGGCCGATGTGATGATCCGGCCGGTGTGCTGCAGGCCGCGACGCACCGCGGTGTTGGTGTCCATACCCCTGTCGACGTACTCCTTGATCCGGGCGAGCAGGAACACCTCGTAGTCCACGGACAGGCCGAACGCGAACGCGAAGATGATGACCATCATGAATGGATCGAGCCCGCCCAGGGTACGCGTGTGCAACGGCCCGGCCAGGAAGCCGTGCTCGAAGACCGCGCTCATCACGCCGAACGTCGCGCCCAGTGAGACCGCGTTGGCCAGCGCCGCCTTGACCGGGACCACCACCGACCCGGTCATCGCGAACAGCAGGACGGTCATCGCGAGCAGGGTGAGCCCGATCGCCCAGGGCAGGCCGCTGCGGATCAGCGCGAGCAGGTCCACCAGCACGGCCGCGTCCCCGGTCACCCAGGACTGCGCGGCGGGCGGGCGATCCGCCCGTACCCGATGCACCAGATCTTTGGCCGACGCACCCTGGGGATCGCCGGTCACGTCGAGCTTGACCACCGATATGCCGGCACCCGCTGCCTCGGCCGGCTGCACCCGGGCGACTGCCGGGTCGCCGCCCCACCGCGCCGCCCAACTGTCCAATGTGGCCGGATCGGTGCGCGCGACCACGGTCACCGCGGATGCCGACGCGTGACCGAATCGGCTGGCAAGTTCGCCGGCGACCTGTACGGACTCCATGCCCGGGGGCAGCTGGCCCAGCCCGGACCGCTTGAACGTAGAGGACAGCAGCGGGCTGCCGGCGAGCAGCAGCAGGGCGGCGGTGACCACCGCGATCAGCGCCGGCCGGCGCTGGACCAGTCCGGAGAGCCGGAAGAAGAAGCCGGCCTCGGCCGTGCCGCCCGCGGCCGCGTGCCGCCGGATCGCCCGCCGCGACGGCCTGATCCGGCGCCGGGCGATGCCGATGACCGCCGCGGTGAAGGTCAGCGCGACGAGCATCGCGACCACCGCGATGGAGATCCCGGCCACCCCGAGCGCGAACGGTAGCGGCAGGTCGAACATGAGCAACCCGGACAGCGCCGCGGCCATCGTCAGGGCGCTGAACGCGATGGTGCGCCCGGCGGTGGCCCAGGCGCGGCCGACGGCGTCGTCCGGCGCGGCGCCGTCAAGCAGCTCGTCGCGGTAGCGCGCGACCAGCAGCAGGCTGTAGTCGATGGACAGGGCAAGGCCGAGCACGGTGACCACGGTGACCACATTGGAGTCCAGCGCGGTCAGCCGGGAGGCGCCCAGCAGCAGCACCATCGCGGTGGCCACCGAGACCACCGCGGCCAACACCGGGGTGCCAGCCGCCACCAGGCCGCCGAACACGATGACCAGGACCACCAACGTGATCGGCAGCGACAGCTCCTCGCCCAGCCCGAGATCCTTCTCCTCGGCGTCGATAGCCTGCTGCTCGACCGCGAGTTCGCCGCCGACCCGGACCCGGGCCGCCGGCTGGCCGCCGGAGCGCAGCTCATCGGCGAGCCGGTGCATCCGGTCGCTGACCGCGCGGACCGTGGTGAGCCGGTCCCGCTGCGACAGCGAGTCCAGCGTCGCGACCACGAGCAGCGCCTGGCCGTCGGCGGACAGGTAGCCGGCCGCCCGTTCCGGTGGCAGGCCGGGGGAGTACGGCCCGCTCGCGCTGCGGACGTCCGAGCGCGCCTCGATGTCCCGCACCGCGCGGTCGACGGCGTCGCGAACCGCCGGCGCCCGGGGGTCGACCCGGTCCACCAGGCCGACCACGTCGCCGCTGGAGCCGGCCGCCGCGTCGAGCTGGTCCGTGGCCTGCACGGACTCGGCATGTTTCGGGTGGCTGCCGCTGACCAGAGCGTTGAAGACCGGCTCGGACGCGAGCGCACCGGCGGTGGCGATGCACAACCAGGCCGCCAGGACCCACCAGCGACGCCGGAAACACCATCGCGCGATCCGCGCTAGCACGCCCTCGGGCATCGTGCCACTCCTTCCGCCAGGCTGGCCTGATGGCCGTACTCCAGGCTAGTGTGGCTATGTATAGCGACGCTACCCTTAGAGCTTGCTGAGGAGGTCTGGCCAGCCAGCTCCTTCCGGCGTGCCGCCGGTCCGGCAGGTCTTGGACCGACGTGGGTGTGGTCTGCACAAAGGCGTTATAAATGTTGTCGACTTCGCGTCAACCGGCTATTACACTATCGATGCTCGACGTTTCAAACAATTGCTCATCGGGTACGGCATTGGCCGGGGTGACCGAGCGTTGTCCCCGGCGGCCGGATCGACCCGGAGCCCTTGTGGGACAAGCGATGCGGCGCCGAGATCAGCGAGTCAGAAATGCGCCGATAGCAGCGCCCTATGGCACTGATTGGTCACGCCTTATCAATGCGTTGAATTCTTGACGAACCATTCCCAGGCGAGGTACACATGTAAATGCCCGCCGCGATGCCGGAAATGGGAGCGAGGGACTGCATGGCGATGAAATGGTTTTGGCGCATGGTCTGTGCGCCCGACTGTACGGACGCGTGTCAGGTCAACTGCCCTGGCTGCCACGCGATGGCCGACGAGTGGAAAGAACAGGGCTACGTCACCCCGGTGACCGAGGGCAGCGGGCAAACCCGCCGGTGGCGGGACTTCCGCTACGCCGTGTCGTGCTGGTCACGCAGTGCGTCGGCGCGGATGCTGTTCCGCCTGGATCCCCGGCGGCTCTGGCGGCGCGTCGAAGCGCCGGCGGCCGCGGTGGCCGGCTGTGGCTGCCACCCGGGCGACATGGCCGGCATCGGCGCCGGTCTGGCAATCGGCCTGCCCGGTGCGGGCAAGGATGACCCGATCCGCGGCGAGGTCCGGCAGTACTACGACCTGCGTGCGCGCAACGTCATGGCCGGTGCCGACGGCGCCGCGTGCTGTACGCCCGCGGTACCGACCGAGGTCAGCGGCGTTCCGGCGTACGCCTCGGAGGATCTGGCCGCCGTACCGATGGACGCCATCATGGCGTCGCTGGGCTGTGGCAACCCGTTCGCCCGCGCCGAGCTGCGCCCCGGCGAGGTCGTTCTCGACCTCGGTTCCGGCGGTGGCATGGATGCGCTGGTCGCAGCGAAGCGGGTGGGTCCGGAGGGACACGTCTTCGGGCTGGACATGTCCGACGAGATGATGCTGCTCGCGCACCGCAACGCCGCGGCCGCGGGCGTCACGAACGTCGCGTTCCTCAAGGGCGACATGGAATCCGTGCCGCTGCCGAGCAAGTCGATCGATGTGATCATTAGCAACTGCGTGGTGAACCTGGTGCCCGACAAGGGGCGCGCGCTGCGCGAGGCGTACCGGGTACTCCGCGACGGTGGGCGGTTGTCGATTTCCGACATCGTCACCCGGGTTCCGGTGCCGGAGCACCTCAGGTCGAACCTGTCCGCCTGGGCCGCCTGTATCGGCGGCGCGCTCAGCGAGGACGAGTACCGCGAACACCTCGT
>DASRRF010000831.1:0-4424 GCA_035695905.1 Micromonosporaceae bacterium
GGTGAAGGAGCAGTTCGACCCGCGGCGGCTGCTCTCACCCGGCCGCTTCGTGGGAGGGATCTGAGTGGACGACCTGCGCGCGCTCACCGATACCTGTGTCCACTGTGGCTTCTGCTTGCCCGCGTGCCCCACGTACCAACTCTGGGGCGAGGAGATGGACTCGCCGCGGGGCCGGATCCACCTGTTGCGGCAGATGCTCGACGGTGCGCCGGTGACGTCCACAGTGGCCGGCCACTTCGACGCCTGCCTCGGTTGCCTGGCATGCGTACCGGCCTGCCCATCCGGGGTCAGGTACGACGAGATCATCCCGGCGGCCCGCTCCATTGTGGAGCACTCCGGCGCCGGCCGGTCCTTTGTGGATCGTGCGCTGCGGGTCGCCATCTTCGCGCTGTTCCCGTACCCCCGAAGGATGCGGGCGATGCGCGGACCGTTGCGGCTCGCGCGGTGGCTGAAGCTGGACGCGCCCCGGGTTGCCGGCCGGCTACACCCCTCGCTGGGCGCGATGGCCCGGTTGGCCCCGCCGTTGCTGCCGCGGGTGCGGCTGCCGCGCCGGGTCGCGGCCCGGCCGGGCGGCCTGCCCGGTGCCCGCCGGGCCGTGGTGGGACTGCTGACCGGGTGTGTGCAGAACGCGTTCTTCTCGCATGTCTCCGCGGCCACCGCGCGGGTGCTTGCGATGGAGGGCTGCGACGTGGTGATCCCGCGCCGGCAGGGCTGTTGCGGCGCGCTGGCCCATCACTGCGGCCGGACCGGTCCGGCGGAGCGCTCGGCGCACCGGGTCGCCGCCGTGTTTGCCCGGGCCGGGGTGGACGCCGTGGTGACCGACGTCGCCGGGTGCGGCTCGTTTCTCAAGGAGTCCGGCGCGGTACGGGCGTACGACGTCGCGGAGTTTCTCGATGCGCTCGGCGAACCGTTGGCGCGGCGGCATCCGCTTCGCCTGACGGTGGCCTACCACGATGCCTGCCACCTCTCGCACGGCCAGGGCGTACGGGCACAGCCTCGGGCACTGTTGGCCGGGATTCCGGGGGTGCGCCTGGTTTCGCCGGCCGATCCGGACACGTGTTGCGGATCCGCGGGCGTCTACAACCTTTTGCAGCCGGATACCGCGACGCAGTTGGGGGCTACCAAGGCCGCCAGGTTGCTCGACACCGGGGCCGACGTGATCGCGGCCGGAAACCCTGGTTGCTTGCTGCAGATCCAGGCCGCGCTCGGCGCCGGGTCCGGTCCGCCGGTGTACCACACCATCGAACTGCTCGACGCGTCGCTGCGCGGGGAGCGCCCCGGCTAGCCGTGCGGCGAAAACAGGTGCCCCGATATCTATCTCAGAAGCCGATATAAGCGCGCTCGATCAACCTCCGTGAAGCCCGAATAGAACGCCGGAAAAGGGGTTGCCAACCCGCCCCGATATCAGCTCCTGAGATAGGTATCGGCACCCTATGCGATGCAGGGAGGGCGCTCCCGACCGAGGTAGGGTCGTGTGCATGAAGGTCACCAAGTACACCCACGCCTGCATCCGGCTGGAGCACGACGGCCGCGTGCTTGTCATCGATCCGGGCGTGTGGAGCGAACCGTCCGCATTGGACGGTGCCGATGCGGTGCTCGTCACCCACCAGCACGGCGACCACGTCGACGTACTCCGGCTGGCCGGCCTCGGCGCGCCCGTCTACGCACCGACCGACGCGGCAATCACCGGTGTGGAACCGATCCGGGTGAACACGGGCGACGAGTTCACCGCGGCTGGATTCAGGATCACCGCGGTCGGCGGCCGGCACGCGTTCATCTATGGTGGGAGTCCGGACTGCGCGAACCTTGGGTACATTGTGGACGGAAGCCTGTACCACCCGGGCGACTCGCTGTTCGTGCCGGACCAGCCGGTGGAGACGCTCTGCGTCCCGGTGCACGGTTCCTGGATGAAGACCAACGAGGCGATCGACTTCGTCAAGGCGGTCAATCCGGTACGCACGTTCCCGATCCACGACGCCCAGCTGAACGAACGAGGTATCGGCGGGGCGAACGCATGGATCGGCGACGAAACGACCAACGGGTACCGCTATCTCGCCCCGGAAGAGTCCGTCGACTGCTGAACGTCGTTGCGGAGCACGAGAATCGCGATGTCGTCGCGCGGTGGCTCCGGCGAGAATCCGAGGGTGACCGCGCGCAGTCTGGCGGCCACCACGTCCGCCGGATAGCCGGACAGCGGCGCGGCGGCTGCCCGAAGCCGTTCGACCCCGAAGAGCTCGTCGCGCCGGCGCCGCTCGGTCACCCCGTCGGTGTAGAAGACAAGCGTGTCGCCGGGGTGCAGGGGCACCGATGCCTGCGGCGAGGATACCGACGGGAGCAGGCCGAGGGCGGTACCGCCCAGACCGACGAAGGACGCCCGACCGCCGGTGCGTACCAGCACCGGCCGGTCGTGCCCGGCGAGGTGCAGCGACACGTCCAGTACGCCGGCCGCGTCGCGGCAGAACGCGGCGAGCGCGAGCGTGCAGTACCGTCCACCGCTGCGGGCGGCCAGCGTATCGTTCAATGTGGACAGTACGGAGGGTAGCGGCCGGCCGTCCCCGATCAGTACCCGGATGACATCGCGCACGTGCCCGGTCACCGCGGCGGCCTGCACCCCCTTGCCGGACACGTCGCCGATGACCACGAGCCAGCGGCCGTCCGGCATCGGCAGGACATCATAGAAGTCACCGCCGACCTCCACCTCATCGCCGGAGGGTACGTACTGCGCACCCAACTCCACGCCGGCGATCGCCGGAAGCTCGGGCGGCAGCAGCGACTGTTGTAGCGCGTGGGCGACCTTGCGGCGTTCAGCGTGGATGCGCGCGTTGTCCAATGCCAGTGCGGCCCGCCGGGCGACGTCCGCGACGATCGCCATCTCCGCCGGGTCCTGCTGGTGATCGGCGTGCCGGCCGACCGAGAGTACGCCCAACCGCTGGCCGCGCGCGACGAGTGGCACGGTGAACCCCTCCACCGGCTGGCCCAGCGGGGTCGCACCGGATCCGGCCAGCGCGTCGCGCAACCGGTCGGCCATCGGTACGGAGTCCAACATGGACAGTAGTGCGGGCACGGACGACTCGTCCGCGTGCGTCGCTGCGGCCAGGGCCAGCACACCCCACTCGTCGACCACGTGTACCGCGGACCACCGGCCGAGCCGGGGCACCACGAGCCGAGGGATCAGTGCGAGGGTCAGCTCAACGTCCAGCGACTGGGCCAGCAACTCGGACGCCTCGGCGAGAAACGTCAACCAGGCCTGCCGGCGTACGTCCGCCTGACGCAGCCGTTCGTTCTCCACCGCGAGGCCGACCCGCTCCGCGACCAGGGCGGCCAGCGAACGAGCGTACGCGGTGTGCGGAGCGGCAATCTCCAACGTCGCGGTCCACGGCCGGCTGACCTGAACCGGCAGGCGTACCGTACCGGGGTCCTCGGGTGGTACGCGCATCCCGTACCGGGCAAGGATTGCCGGACCCGACCCGTCGGCCCGGTCGAGCCGTACGGTGGCGCCGGTGGCACCGAGCCGCTCGCCGAGCGCGCGCAACAGATCCGCGGCGAACCGTACGGTCGATCCGTCGTCGTGCGGGTCGTACGTGATGCGCAGCAACTCGGCGAGTGCGTCCGCGGCGAAATCGTCGTCCGCGGCGGCCAGGGTGGATGCGGCGGCCAGGGTGGACCCGGCGGCGGCGGATGCTGCAGCCGCCTCGGAGGCGCCAGGCACGTCGAGGCGGAACCAGACTCCTTTGCCTTTCGCGTGGTGCGTCGTACCCCATCGGGTAGCGAAATGGTCAACGAGCAGCAATCCGCGCCCGCGCTCGGTCAACCGGTTCTGCCGCGGCAACCGGGCGTCCAGAATCCCGGGTATCTGGTCGAGTACGGTGACGGTCAGCCCGGAAGCGTCGGCAACGACCTCCAGCTCGAGGTCGGTTCCGGCATGTAGTACGCCATTTGTGGACAGTTCAGTAGTCAATAGCAGCGCCTCGTCGAGCAGATCCGTCAGCCGGGCCTCGGTGAGGACAGATCGGACAACGGCTCTGGCGGCGGCCGGCGTACGGCGATCCGCGGGCAACCGTACGCGACGGACGACTTCGGTTGGCACGTAAGCAGTGTCCACCGAACGGGCCGAAGGTTCCAACCGGGAGGCTCGCTTGCGCCCGGCCGTCCGACGATGATGGGTAGATGCACGGCCGCGACCAATGCGGAGGCCCCTATGACGACCATTGACGAGCGCGAGATCGTGTCCGACGAGACCGCGATCCTTGCCGAGCTTGCTGCCGCCCTGCACCGGGTGGGGCAGGGCGATTTCAAAGTGCGCCTGCCCCGGCGGGGTGGCCTGGCCGGCGAGGTGACCGACGCGTTCAACGAGGTAGTTGCGCTGCAGCAGCGGCGCAACCGCGAGTTCGTGCGGATCGGTCGGGTCGTCGGCCGCGAGGGCC
>DASRRF010000832.1:0-15094 GCA_035695905.1 Micromonosporaceae bacterium
AGAGGGTACGCACCGCGCGCCGCAGCCCCGCGTCGTGGTGGTCGATGACGTAGAACTCACCCTTGTCGTGTACCAGGTCGTACTGCCCGGCGGACAGCTCGCGCAGCGTCCGGGAGGCGCCATCGACGAGCAGGTCCAGCGCCTCCGCGAGCAGCCACCGTTCGAAGTTGTTGGCCCGCAGGTGTCCGGCCAGCGCCTTGGCCACCTGGGCGTCCCGCTCGTGCTCGGCCCGCTGCGCGCGCAGCCGCTCGGTCTGCGCGCGGCGCTCGACCAGCCGGTCGTACTCGGCGTGCGCCCGCTCGACCGCCACCGCCGCGGCCCGCGAGTAGTCCGCGGCGGCCTTCTCGCTCAACTTCCGGGAAGTCGCGGCCTCGGAAGCCGCCGGAGGCCGCGACTTCCCGGAGGTTGCGGCGACAGTGAGGCCCGCGGCGGTGAACAGCGCGGCGATCTCCGCGGTGGCCGTCGCGATCGCTGCCTCGGCGGCCTCGACCGCCGCCACGGTCTGCGATCGGGCCTCCCGCCGGCTGTCCACTTCGGACCCGGCCCACCCGGCGAGCGCGGCCCAGGCGGCGGCCAGGTCGTCCCGGTCGGTGCCGGGCGGACCGAGCTGTGCTACCGAATCGCGCGCCGCGTCGAAGTCCAGCCAGCCGGCGCGCAGCTTGTCCTCGGCGCGCTTCTGCGCCGTTGCCGCGCGGCGGTGTGCCTCGCGGGCGGAGCGCACGGCCGCCGCGGCGTCGTCCAGACCGGCGTTCAGTGCCGCGATCGCAGCCAGCTCGCGGTGCAGGATAGCGGCCGCAGGTGTGGTGGCGAGCTGGGTGTCCAGCTCCGCAAGCCGGGCGCCGAGTTGGTCGCGCTGGGCTCGGGCGCCGGCCAGCACCCGGTCGAGGTCGCGAGCGACCTCGTCGCGCTCGGCGACGATCCTGGCCACCGACTCCGCCGCGGACCGGGCCGCCTTGCCGGCCTCCTCGGCCTCGGCGAGTGCGGAGGTGTGCGTGGCGGCCGGCAGCGTGGCGACCGGTTGGGCGCAGACCGGGCACGGCCGGCCGACCGCGAGGTGCACCCGCAGCGCGGCGGCCCGGTCGGCGGTCTGAGCATCCTGGTACGCCTGGCGGGCGCCGTCGAGCGTCTGGGTCGCCCGGGTCGCTTCGGACCGCGCCTCGGCGAGCACCGCCAGCGCGGCCTCGTGTTCGGTGACCGCCGCGGCCACCGCCTCGTCCAGCGCGGCGGCCTGGCCGCCGAGCCGGTCCCGTTCCGCGTAGCCGTCGAGCAGCCGGCGCAGCGCGGTGGCGTCACCGGCCGCGGCCAGCTCGCCGCGCAGCTTCTCCTCGCGCTCCTCCGCACCGGTCACCGCGGCCAGCGCCTCGACCAGGCCGGTACGGGCCAGCGTCACCGACTCGGCCAGCGCCGCGATGCCGGCCGGTGTGCGTACGCCGGCCAGCCGGGCCAGCTCACCATCCAGGGTGGACAGTTGAGTGCCCGCGGCGGTCGCGTCCCGCTCGGCGGCGAGCAGCCCGGGCACTGCGGCGTCCACCGCGACGGCCAGCGCGGTCAGCTCGTCCACCCGGGCCTGAGCGTCCGTCAGCGTCTCATCGTCCACATCGGACGCATCAGCGAGCAGCCGGTCCACCGCGGCGAGCTGGGCGTCGGCCGCCGCGCCGAGCGCACCGGCCCGCTCGCGGACCCGCTCGTAAACGGACAGGCCGAGCAGGTTGACCAGGATCTGCTGGCGGGTGGCCGGCTTCGCGTGCAGGAACTCGGCGAAGTCGCCCTGTGGCAGCACGACGCACGTGACGAACTGCTCGTACGGCAGACCGACCGCGTCAAGTACGGCGGGTTCCATCTCGGCCGGCGTACCCGCCAGCACCTCGCCGAGGTCCTCCGTGGACAGCCCACTGTCCAACTTGGACACATCGAACCCGGGCGGCATCAGTTGCAGGCCGGCCTGCCCGGTGGTGACCCGGCCCTTGCCGTCCCGGCGTACCACCCGGGTGGCCACGTACCGCGCACCGGCGGACTCGAAGGCGAGCCGGACGCGGGCCTCGGTGGACGACGGGGCCAGCGCGTTGGCGATCGCCCGGCGGTCTCCCCAGCGGGGCACCGTACCGTAGAGCGCGAAGCAGATCGCGTCCAGCACGCTGGACTTGCCCGAGCCGGTCGGCCCGACCAGCGCGAAGAAGTCCGCGTCGGTGAAGTCGATGACCGTCGGGTCGCGGAAGACGGTGAAGCCGGCGAGGTCCAGGCGCAGCGGCCGCATCAGCTCACCTCCTCGTACAGCTTGTCGAAGAGGTCCCGGACCGCGTCGTCGGCGTGGCCGCGGTCGGTCAGGTAGTCGGCGAACAGCTCGCGCGGTGATCGCCCGGCGCGCTGGCTCGCCCGGTTCTGGGACTCGTGAGTCGGCAGCAGCTCCGGGTCGATGCGTACCTCCACCGCGCGGGGGAGCAGTGCCTGCACCTCCTCGCGCAACCCGGCCCGTGGCTGCTCGCGTACGATCACCCGCAGCCAGGCCGGCCCGGCACTATCCACAGTGGACAACTCGGCGAGCGTGCCGCGAACGGTCTTCAACCGGACGGCGGAGGTGACCGGCACGTCGCGTACCTTCGCCGGGGTCTGCGCGGTCACCTCGACGACGTTCACCGACGGCGCGTTCTCCTCCTCGCCGAAGTCCACCGCCAGCGGTGCACCGCTGTAGTGCACCGGGCACGGCCCCGGCACGACCTGCCGGCGGTGCAGGTGCCCCAGCGCCACGTAATGCGTACCGGACGGGAAGACCGTGGCCGGTACGGCGTACGCCTGGATGGTGTGCGCGTCCCGCTCGCCGCCGCCGGTCTTCGCACCGACCACGGTGACGTGCGCGGTGACCAGGTTCACCGTGTCCGTGGCGAACCCGGCACACAGCTCGGCGAGCATCCGGGCCAGGTGATCGGAGTAGGTCTGGCTGGCCTCCGCCGCGGTCAGCTCGAACATTTCGGTGGCCCGTACCGCGTACCGCTGGGACAGGAACGGTAGCGCGACCAGCTGCCACGGCTCGCCTTCGCCGGTGGTACCCGTGATCAGGTGATCGGCCGCGGTCCGTACCGCGCCGCGCAGCGCGATCCCGGCGGCCTCGGCCCACGGGCGCAGCGCATCCAGCGCGGCCCCGTTGTCATGGTTGCCGGCGATCGCGACGACCGCGGAACCCGCGCTACGCAACGCGGACAGCGCCCGGGTGACGATCTTCGTGGCATCCGGTGACGGCGCCGCCGAGTCGAACAGATCGCCGGCCACAATAACCAGGTCGGGCTGCTCGGCCCGGGCGATGTCCACCAGCTCGGCCAGCACGGCGAGGTGTTCGTCCACCCGGGACTGTCCCTTGAGGACCTTTCCGACGTGCCAGTCCGAGGTGTGCAGGATCCGCATCCGCGCCTCCCCCTAGAACGGGATCTCGTCATCGCTGAGCCCGCGCGCACCGACCACCGCGAACGGCTCGGCCCGCTGGACGATCGAGCGCAGCGTGGCGGCTGGCGCGGTACCGGCCTCGCCGGGCCGGGTCGCCCACGCCGGGAACGGGAACGCAACGCACAGCGGTACCGGGATCTCCGGCTGGTTGACGAACATCGTGCCCGGCTTGGCCAGCAACGCCCGCTGGCGCATCACCTGTGGCAGGAAGCCGTACTCGGGCCGGGATGCCTCGGCCGGGTCGAGCCGCCCGACGACCCGGATCGCCGAGTTCGCCACGATCCGGCGCTCCACTTCGGACGCGGTCTGCTGCGCGCCGATCAGGATCACGCCGAGCGACCGGCCGCGCTCGGCGATGTCCAGCAGCACCTCCTTGATCGGGGACGAGCCCTCCCGCGGCGCGTACTTGTTCAGCTCGTCCAGCACGACGAACAGCAGCGGGCGCGCGGTGCCGGTGCGTTCCTTGCGCTCGAACTCGCTGCGCAGCGTCACCCCGACCACGAACCGCTGCGCCCGGTCCGGCAGGTTGTGCAGATCGACGACGGTCACCTGGGCGCTCTGGCTGGTGTTCACCGTGTGCGGGCGGCGCTCGGGCAGGTCGCCGCGCAGCAGCCGGGCCAGGTCCTTCTTGGACGCGATGAGCCGGCGGGCGAACGCGTTGATCGTACCGATGCCCACCGCCGAACCGGCCCAGGTACCGCGGGTCTCCTCGTCGTTCAACGCGGCAACGACATAGTCCACGAGATCGGGGTACGAGTGCAGCCGTTGACCGTCCACAGTGACCGCCCCGTCGGCGGGCTGCGCCACCCGGGCCAGGTGCGCGGTCACCGCGTGCACCACCATCGTGTACTGCTGCCGCTCGTCATCGGCGTCCGCGAAGGCGTACGGCAGCAGCCGGTCCGCGCAGAACTCGGCCAGCGTCCAGTAGAACGTGTCCACACCGGACAGTCGACTTGAGACGTCCGGTGCGCCGCTCTTGTCGCCGGCGCGGGGCGGGGCATACACCCGTACATCCGGGAAGGGCGCGGCGCTCAAGCCGAGCCGGGCGTAGGCATCGGCGGTGTCCAGCCGGGTGTTCGGGTGGTCGAGGAAGAGCAGGTCCTCGCCCTTGACGTTGAAGATGAGCGCGCGGCTGTTCACCGCGTCCGCGCCCAGCACGCCCGAGCGGAGCGTCGCGTAGAGCAGGAACGTGGCGAAGCTGGTCTTCGTCGCGACGCCGGAGATGCCGGAGATGGACACGTGCGCGCCGCGGGTGCCGTCCAGGAAGTCGGCATTGAGGTACAGCGGCTCGCCGTCGCGGCCGGTGCCCATCGGGATCAGCCGCTCCATCCGGTCGAAGCTCAGTGCGGCGGCGCGCAGGTCGCCGCGGGCCCGGTGGACCACCGCGCCCGGCGTCGGCGGGACGTACACCTCCGGATCCACCCGGGTGGTGGTGACCTCCGCGGCCTCCTGAACCTGCGCGGGCAGCGTGCCATCCGCGATGGCGAACACGTCCGACTCGAACTGCGCACCCTCGTGCCGCGCCCGTACCTGGGTGACCACGCCGGATATGGTGACTTTAACCCCCGGACCCGAGTTACCCGCGGCGCTGTCGCCGGCGGGCAGCGTGCGTTCGGTGACCACGACGTCATCGAGCTGTAGATAACTCCCCGCGGCCACGGCAGTCCAGAACTGCAACGGGGTGGCGTCCGCGGTGCCCAACACCCGCCCGACAGGCTCGCCCGGTGAGGTCATGGGGCCAAACCCTACGCCGTCGTACGCGTGCAGCCGTGTTATCCACAGGCGTGTCCACAGGTACGAGGGTCAGCCGGTTCGTCCGTACCGGAGAAGCAGCACGTCACCGGCTTTCAGCAGGTCGCGTAACCCCAGCCTGCGTACGGCGTTATCCACAGGTTGTGGTCCGGCCGTGATGCGCCCGGCACCGGGGCCGGCGAGCAGCGGTGACAACGTGAGGCACAGCTCGTCCACGAGGTCCGCCGCGGTGAGCGCGCCGAGCAGGTGTGGACCACCCTCACACAGCAGCTGCCGCAGACCCCGCTCGCGCAGGGCGGCGACACCGGCGGTCAGGTCGACCGCCTCTTCGCCGTACACCATAATGTCGGCGACCTCGGCCAGTGCGGACCGTCGGTCCGCACGAGACGCCTGGTGGGTCAGCACGATCGGCCGCACCGGTGCACCGGCCAGGGCCGGATGCACCGGCGCCAGGTCCAGGTCGCCCGAGACGACAACCAGAGTGGGGTACGCGGGGTAGCCGCGCGCCTCCCGCCAGGTCCGCCGCCGCTCGTCCAGCCTCAACGCGCCGTAACCTTCGTGTCGTAGCGTGCCGGCACCCACGATGAGTGCGTCACACACCATCCTGAGCACGCGGAAGACCCGCTGGTCGGCCGGGCCGGACAGGCCCGCGGAGCGGCCGTCGACCGAGACCGCGCCGTCCAGGCTGGTCACGAAGTTGACCCGCAGGCGCGGCTCGTTGGCGGGGCTGGCGGCACGGAAGCGGGTCGCGAGGGCGTCGTCGTCCAACCCGTCCAGCTCGGTGATCCTCATTCGCCGGGGGCTCCGGTGGCCGGCGGGGTGGGCGCCGGTGCCCGGTGTTGGCAGTCGCACCAGCTCCCACCTCGGCACTGTTCGTGCTTTCGCTCGCGACACGGACGGCAGATCATGAGCAAACCCTATTCAGTACGCGGCCGCGTACGTCAACAATGGGGGACCGCGAGGGGGTAACGGCCAACATGACGCGTCAGATCTACCAGCTCAAGATCACACTCGGTGGGGTCGTCCCACCGGTGTGGCGCCGCGTGCTGATCCCTGGCGGGTACACGCTGGACCGGGTACATCGCTCCATCCAGTACGCGATGGGCTGGCAGGACTACCATCTGCACTCCTTCGAGATCGACGCGCTCCAGTACGGCGAACCTGACCCGGACGGCGAGCTGGCCCTGCGGGACGAGCTGGAGGCCAGGCTGGACGCGGTGGCGGCGAAGGGTACCCGGTTCACCTACACGTACGACTTCGGTGACTGGTGGGAGCACGAGGTCCTGGTGGAGGACGTGTTCCCGGCCGACCCGGACGAGCGGTACCCGGTGTGCGTGTCGGGGGAGCGGGCCTGCCCGCCGGAGGATGTCGGCGGCGCGTACGGGTACGCCGACATGCTGGTCGCCGTCGCCGACCCGGATCACCCGGAACACACCCGGATGCGCGAGTGGCTCGGCCGCGAGTTCGACCCGGGCGCGTTCGACGCGCGCGCGGCCACGACCTTGTTGCGCCGGATGTCCTGACGCGGGCCGTCTTGCTTGCGCGCGCAGGACGCGCCGCTCGCGGGACGCGGGGCTTGCGCGCGATAACGAATTGGGAACGCTCCCACATGACTCTTGACAGCGCTCCCATGGATGAGCAGGCTCATGGGAGCGCTCCCGCGGGCCGTGACTCCTGAGGGCGTGCCGTAGGGCACAGCACGGTGCGCCGTACCCGGCCGCCCGAACACACGGTCCGAGCCACGGTGTGGCGTCAGGCCGCCGACCGTCCACATGCGACCCGCCGACGCGGCGGAGCCGACGTGGACCGTGGTGCGCCCAGGCAAACCCCCACCACCCGAGGACACCTGAGAAAGGGGTCGAGGATGAGCGTCACCAGGCGCCGCCTGCGCGCCATCGCGGCGGTCGCGCTCTGTGCCGGTCTCGCCGTCGGCACGGCGGCGTGTAGCAAGAAGAAGGCGGCCACGCCCAGCGGGCCGGTCACCATCGTGGTACAGACCTTCGGCAATTTCGGGTACGACAAGGCCGTTGCCGACTGGAACGCCGCGCACACCGATATCAAGATTGACCACCAGAAGCAGGGCGAGCTACGGGACTACGCGCCGAAGCTGGCGCAGTGGCTCTCCGCTGGTTCGGGTGCCGGTGACGTGATCGGCCTTGAGGAAGGCCAGCTGCTGACCTACATCCCGAAGTTCCAGCTCTTTACCAACCTGTTCGACCAGGGCGGCCAGGAGCTGAAGACCAAGTTCCCGGGTTGGAAGTTCGACCGCGGTACGGCCGACGGCGGCAAGGTCCTGCTCGGCCTCGGTACGGACGTGGGCGGCATGGCGCTGTGCTACCGGCCCGACCTGTTCAAGAAGGCCAACCTGCCCACCGACCGGGTCGAGGTGGGCAACCTGATCAAGACGTGGGACGACTACTTCACCCAGGGCAAGAAGTTCGCCGCCGCCAACACCGGCGCCAAGTGGACCGACAGCGCCACCAGCATCGTGCAGACGTACATCATGCAGAACGGTAAGAACTGGTTCTACGACGACAGCGGCAAGTTCGTCGGCGACACCAACCCGGTCGTCAAGGATGCCTGGACCAAGGGCCTGCAGATGGCCGCCGACGGCCTCACCGCCAAGCTGGTGCGCTGGAACGCCGACTGGGACGCCGCGTTCAAGAACTCCAAGTTCGCGACCGCGCCGTGTCCGGCCTGGTTCGCCGGCGGCGTGATCCCGCCGCGGGCCGGCGACGCCAACAAGGGCAACTGGGACGTGGCCACGATCCCCGGCGGGGCGGGCAACTGGGGCGGCTCCTACCTGGCCATACCCAAGCAGAGCAAGCACCCCAAGGAGGCGTACCAGGTCGCCAAGTACCTGACGGGCAAGGAAGGCCAGCTGGACGCGTACAAGGAGGCCGGCGCGATGCCGTCCAACCTGGAGGCGCTCGCGGACACGGCGTTCAAGGACTCGAAGAACGACTACCTGAACAACGCGCCGGTCGGCCAGATCTTCTCGCAGAGCGTGCAGGGCGTCACGCCGATGGTGCTCGGGCCGCAGCACCAGGTGCTGTGGGAGACCATCCTGGAGCCCCACATGCAGAAGGCGGAGCAGGGAGGTCCGTCCACTTGGGACGCAGAGTGGGCGAAGTGGGTCGACGAGGCCAAGAAGCTGGTCGGCTCCTAGCCGCGCGCGGTACCCGCTGATCGGCTGAGGACCGGTGGCGCCCACGCAAACCGTGTGGGCGCCACCGGCCCGCCGGCCATGAGCCGGATTCCCTTCTACCCCAAGGACCCGCGATGACTGTCACTGCCGGCGCTGAGACCGGGCCGGGTCCGTCCCGGCGCCAGCGGCGGGCCACCAGGCTCAGCCGCTGGGACATCAGGTTCTCGCCGTACGCGTATATCGCGCCGTTCTTCCTGCTGTTCGCCGCGTTCGGCTTGTTCCCGATCCTCTACACCCTGTACGCCTCGCTGTTCCGCTGGCGCCTGCTGGACACCGGCCACCAGTACGTCGGGTTGCGCAACTACCGCCTGCTGTTCGTCGACGACCGGTTCTGGAACGCCATGTACAACACGGTCGGGATGTTCGTGGTCGCCACGATCCCGCAGCTGCTGGTGGCCATGTGGATCGCCAACCTGCTCAACCGCCGGCTGCGCGCGCGGACCGCGCTGCGGATGGGCGTACTGCTGCCCAACATCACCTCGGTCGCCGCGGTGGGGATCGTCTTCGGCCTGCTCTTCGCGGACCGGTACGGCCTGATCAACTGGCTGCTCAGCTCGGCGCACCTGCCGATCGTCGAGTGGCGCCTGCACCACTGGTCGGGTTGGGCCGCCATCTCGACCATGGTGGACTGGCGCTGGACCGGCTACAACGCGCTGATCTACCTGGCCGCGATGCAGGCGATCCCGCGCGACCTGTTCGAGTCGGCCGCGCTGGACGGGGCGTCGCGGTGGCGGCAGTTCTGGCAGATCACCGTACCGATGATCCGGCCGACCATCCTGTTCACGGTGATCATCTCAACCATCGGCGGCATGCAGCTGTTCACCGAGCCGTTCCTGTTCGCCTACGGACAGTCCCGGGGCGGCGCCGGTAACGAGTTCCAGACCATCTCGATGTACATCTACCAGACCACCTTCGAGCGCAACTTCGACGTGGGGCTCGGCTCCGCGATGTCCTGGCTGCTCTTCCTGGTCATCCTGATCCTCGCCATGGTCAACTTCCTGCTGGTACGCCGTTCGGTGAAGGGAGAGGCGCGATGACCGCCCGGACCGCGACCGTACCGACCGCCCGGCCGGTCGACCGCCCGGCACCGCGGATCCCTCGGCGCGGCGCCGCGGCCCGGCTGTGGCAGGCGAGCCCGCTCACCTACCTGGCGCTGGTCCTGGCGATCGTGCTGTCCGCCTTCCCGGTCATCTGGGCGTTCATCATCGCCTCCCGCAGCAACGACGCGATCTACGAGTACCCGCCCCGGCCGGGCGGCCAACTGCTGGACAACATGTCCCGCGCGCTCGCCAACGACGACGCGTCCCTGACGCTCGGCCTGGCGAACTCGGTGATCGTCTCCGGCGTCGTGACGATCTCGGTGGTGTTCTTCTCGACCCTCGCCGGGTTCGCCTTCGCCAAGCTCCGCTTCCGTGGCCGTAACGCGCTCCTGCTCGCTACGATCGTTACGATGATGGTGCCGACCCAGCTCGGCCTGATCCCGCTCTACCTGCTGATGGTGAGGCTGGGCTGGACCGGCTCGCTCCAGGCGGTTATCGTGCCGTTCCTGGTCAGCGGCTTCGGCGTGTTCATGATGCGGCAGTACGCGGCGTCGGCGGTGCCCGATGAGCTGATCGAGGCGGCCCGGGTGGATGGCTGCTCCACCTGGCGTACGTACTGGAACGTGGTGCTGCCCACCCTGCGCCCGGCCGCATCCGTACTCGGCCTGCTGACCTTCATGCAGACCTGGAACGAGTTCCTCTGGCCGTTCATCGTGTTGAACCCGGACACGCCGACGGTGCAGGTATCCCTGAAGATCCTCGCGGCCGGCTACTACAACACCGACTACGTTCAGGTGTTCGCCGGCACCGCGCTATCGATTATCCCGCTTCTGGTCATCTTCCTGCTCTTCGGACGGCAGATCATCGGTGGCATCATGGAAGGTTCGGTCAAGGCGTGAACAACAACGTGAGGACGGTCCCGCACGTGTCGAGCGACCCCGAACTGCGGCTGCCGCCCGACTTCGTGTTCGGTTCGGCCACCTCGGCGTACCAGGTCGAGGGTGCGTCCACTGAGGACGGTCGTGGACCGTCCATTTGGGACACGTTCTGTCGTACGCCGGATGTGGTGGTCGGTGGGCAGACCGGGGACACCGCGTGCGACCACTACCACCGGTACGCCGGGGATGTCGCGCTGATGGCCGAGGTGGGGCTCACCGCGTACCGGTTCTCGGTGTCCTGGCCACGGATCCAGCCCACCGGCCGTGGTCCGGCGCACCAGGCGGGGCTGGACTTCTACCGCCGGTTGGTCGATGAGCTCCTGGGGTACGGCATCCAGCCCTGGCTGACGCTCTACCACTGGGACCTACCGCAGCCGCTGGAGGACGCCGGTGGCTGGCCGGTGCGGGACACCGCGGGCCGGTTCGCCGAGTACGCGGCGCTCGTGCACGACGCGCTGGGCGACCGGGTGACGAACTGGACCACGGTGAACGAGCCGTGGTGCGCCGCGTTCCTGGGGTACGGATCGGGGGTGCATGCGCCCGGGCGGCGCGACGGGTCAGCCGCCGTCCGGGCGGCGCACCACCTGCTGCTCGGGCACGGGCTCGCGGTGCAGGCGATGCGGGCTGCCGGCCCGGCCAACCGGCTCGGGATTTCCCCCAATCTCTACGCGGTTTCGCCGTACTCCGAAGGCGATGGCGACGCGGCGCGGCGGATCGACGGGCTGGCCAACCGGTTCTTCCTCGACCCGGTGCTGCTCGGCCGATACCCGGCGGACGTGGTCGAGGACCTGGCCGGTGTCACCGACATGAGCCACGTCCACGCCGGCGACCTGGAGCAGATCGCCACGCCGCTGGACTTTCTCGGTGTCAACTACTACAGCCGGTACGTGGTCGGCCAACCGTCCACAGAGGACAGCGAGGCAGCGGACGGTGAGCGGCATCCGGAGTGGCCGGGCAGCGAGCGGGTT
The DNA here is from genome assembly GCA_035695905.1 of Micromonosporaceae bacterium. Lineage (GTDB taxonomy): Bacteria > Actinomycetota > Actinomycetes > Mycobacteriales > Micromonosporaceae > EFPC-2. The sequence goes on from DASRRF010000832.1 coordinate 11,342, forward strand.
CGCTTCCTCGGCCGCGGCCGGCCGCGTACCGCGATGGACTGGGAGATCGACCCGCCCGGGTTGGTCGAGGTGCTCACCCGGGTGGCCGAGGGCTATCCGGCCGTGCCGATCTATGTCACCGAGAATGGTGCCGCGTTCGACGACGCGATGGCCGCCGACGGCACGGTTGACGACCCGGATCGGGTCGTGTTCCTGCACGCGCACCTGGCCGCCGCCGGCGAGGCGATCGCGCGTGGCGTACCGCTGCGCGGTTACTTTGTGTGGTCACTGCTGGACAACTTTGAGTGGTCCGAGGGCTATTCTCGGCGGTTTGGGCTCATTTACGTGGACTATCCGACCCAGCGACGGATTCTCAAGACCAGTGCCCGGTGGTACGCCGAGGTCATCCAGGCAGCGACGCCGCAGGCAGAATAGGGTGCAGGCGGCGACGAGGAGACCGATATGACGACCCAGCGCACCCGGTCCGCCGGGCGCCCCACCCTGGACGAGGTTGCCGCGCGGGCCGGGGTCGGCCGCGGCACGGTGTCCCGGGTGATCAATGGGTCGCCGCAGGTCAGCCCGCAGGCCAAGGCCGCGGTCGAGCTGGCCGTCGCGGAGCTGGGGTACGTCCCGAACCGGGCCGCCCGGGCTCTGGTTACGCAGCGTACGGATTCGGTCGCCCTGATCATCTCGGAGTCCGAGGAGCGGCTGTTCGGCGAGCCGTTCTTCGCGGGCATCGTCCGCGGGGTCAGCTCCGGGCTGCACGACACGCCGCTGCAGCTGTGGCTGGCGATGGCTCAGTCGCCGGCCGAGCGCGAGCGGGTCGAGCACCACCTGACCGCTCAGCACGTGGACGGCGTACTGCTGCTCTCCCTGCACGACGACGACCCGCTGCCGGCACTGCTCGCCGAGCGCGGGCTGCCGGCCGTACTGGGCGGGCGCCCGGCCCGGATGCTGCGTGGCGACGCCCAGCTCGGTAGCTACGTCGACGTGGACAACGCGGGTGGTGCCCGGCTCGCCGTGGCGCACCTGGTCGGTATCGGCCGCCGCCGGGTGGCCACCATCGCCGGCCCGCAGGACATGGGAGTTGGGCTGGCCCGGCTGACCGGCTACCGGGAAGCCATGGCCGCCGCCGGGGTCGAGGCAACCGAAGATCTCATCGGGTACGGAGACTTCAGCGAAGCCAGCGGCGCGGCGGCGATGCGCCGGCTGCTGGATGCCCGGCCGGATCTGGACGCGGTGTTCGCCGCCTCTGACCTGATGGCCGCAGGCGCGCTGCGGGTGTTGCGCGAGACCGGCAAGAAGGTACCCGATGATGTGGCCGTGGTCGGCTTCGAGGACTCCGCGGTGGCCATGCAGACGGACCCGTTGCTGACCACCGTGCACCAGCCGGTCGAGGAGATGGGCCGGCAGATGGCCCGGCTGCTGGTCGCCACGATCCGCGGCGAGCCGGCCGACCCGCCGTACGTCCTGCTCGACACGCACCTCGTGCCGCGCGCCTCCGCCTGACCCGCCCCCGCACACGCTCTGGCGCTCCGCCGCCTGCGTAGACGTTGGCCTATCTGCCCGAAAATCGGGCTCGACATTTCCAGTAGATAGGCCAACGTCTATGTTAGGTTCGGGCTGGCTGGCTGGCCCGGAGGCGCGCCGGGTTACGTGTGGCGGCGCAGTTCGCGGCGGGCCAGGGACGCGCGGTGTACCTCGTCCGGGCCGTCGGCGAGGCGCAGCGTACGGGCACCGGCCCAGAGCTGCGCCAGCGGCGTGTCCTGCGACACCCCGGCCGCGCCGTACGCCTGGATCGCCTTGTCCAGCACCCATTCCGCGGCAGCCGGTACGGCGATCTTGATCGCCTGGATCTCGGTGTGCGCACCTTTGTTGCCAACGGTGTCCATCAGCCAGGCGGTCTTGAGTACCAGCAACCGGGCCTGCTCTATGCGTACCCGTGACTCGGCTATCCAATGCTGCACCACGCCCTGCTCGGCCAGCGGGGCGCCGAACGCCACCCGGGAGGAGACCCGCTGGCACATCAGCTCCAGCGCGCGCTCGGCCATCCCGATCAGCCGCATGCAGTGGTGTATCCGCCCGGGGCCGAGCCGGGCCTGCGCGATCGCGAAGCCGTCGCCCTCGCCCGCGATGAGGTTCTCCGCGGGTACCCGGACATCCTCGAAGGTGATTTCGGCGTGCCCGCCGTGCGGGCCGTCCGAGTAGCCGAACACGTGCATTCCTCTGTGGACAGTCACACCCCGGGTGTCCCGCGGGACAATGACCATGCTCTGCTGCCGGTGCCGCTCGCCACCCGGGTCGGTCTTGCCCATGACGATCAGCAGTGTGCACTGTGGAGCGAGCCCACCCGACGACCACCATTTGCGGCCACTGACCACATAGGACTCACCGTCGCGGGTGATCAGCGTGGCGATGTTCGTCGCGTCGGAGGAGGCCACATCCGGCTCGGTCATGCAGAACGCCGAGCGGATCTCGCCGGCCAGCAGCGGGCGCAGCCAGCGCTCGCGTTGCTCGGGCGAGCCGAACTGGGCCAGTACCTCCATGTTCCCGGTGTCCGGGGCGGCGCAGTTCAGCGCCTCCGGAGCCAGGTGCGGGCTGCGGCCGGTCAGCTCGGCCAGCGGTGCGTACTGCAGGTTGGTCAGCCCGGCGCCGTACTCGGGGTCGGGCAGGAACAGGTTCCACAGGTGCCGCTTGCGCGCCTCGGCCTTGAGCTCCTCGATGATCGGCGGCCGCGCCCACGGGTCGCTCGCGGCGGCCACCTGCTCGGCGAAGACCGGTTCGGCGGGGTAGATGTGCGCGTCCAGGAAGTCGGTGAGCTCGTCGTGCAGCTCCTGCGTACGGTCGTCGAAGCCGAAGTCCATCAGTCCTCCAGGGCGGCCAGCCCACCCTTGACAAGGGGCGCCACCAGCGTCCCCATCCGGTCGAAACCCTCGCCGACGGTCTGGCCCAGGGTGTAGCGGTAGTGGATGCCCTCGCAGATCACCGCGAGCTTGTAGCAGCCGAACGCGGTGTGCCAACGCAGGTCGGGCACCTGCCGGCCGGTCCGGGTGGCGTACCGGGCCAGCAGCTGGCGGCCGCCCGGGAAGCCCGCGCCGGAGCCGAGGCCGTCGGCAACCGGGTTGTCCGTGGTGGAGCCCATGACATCCCAGTACGTCATGAGTATCCCGAGGTCGGCGAGCGGGTCGCCGATAGTGGCCATCTCCCAGTCGAGCACCGCGGTCACCCGCCAACCGGTTGGGTCCATCAGCAGGTTGTCCAGCCGGAAGTCGCCGTGCACGATGCGGGGCGGCCCGCTGGGCGGCACGCTGCCGGCCAGCCGGTCGTGCAGCTCGTCCACGCCCGGCAGGTCCCGGCTGCGGGACTGGTCGAGCTGCTTGGACCAGCGGCGTACCTGCCGGGCCAGGTAGCCGTCCGGGTGCCCGAAGTCCTCCAGGCCTACCGCCGCCGGGTCCACCCCGTGCAGGTCCGCGAGGGTGTCCATCATCGCGTACGCCATGGCGGCCCGGTCCTCGCCGGCCAGCCCGTCGGTCTGCGTACGGTTGCGGTAGACGGTCCCCGGTACCCGAGACATCAGGTAGAACGGCGCGCCGATGACGGCGGGGTCCGCGCAGAGCAGCAGCGCCTCCGGCACCGGGACCGCGGTCGGCGCGAGCGCGGAGATGACCCGGAACTCCCGGGCCATGTCGTGCGCGGTGGCCAGCACGTGCCCGAGCGGTGGACGGCGTAGCACGTAATCCAGCGGGGCGCTGCGTACGTAGTAGGTGAGGTTCG
>DASRRF010000833.1:0-3062 GCA_035695905.1 Micromonosporaceae bacterium
CGATCGGAGTGGCCCCGCTCGTGGTGGGCACCGCGGTCAGCTTCGTGGTGGCCTACGCCGCGGTCGCCTGGCTGCTGAAGTTCGTCGCCCACCACACGCTCGCCGCGTTCGTCTGGTACCGGCTGACGCTCGGCGCGATCCTCGTGGTCGCGCTGTCCGCGGGTTGGCTGGCGGCCACCTAGTGCCCACGATGCTGTTGCTGCGCCACGGCCGTACCACCGCGAATGTGGACGGCGGGCTGGCCGGACGCCGCCCCGTGGAGCTGGACGAGGCAGGACGTGCGCAGGCCACCGCCGCGGGGGAGCGGCTCGCCGTGCTGTCGCTGGCCGCGGTGGTGACCAGCCCGCTGGTCCGCTGCCGCAGCACGGTGGAGCTGGCCCTGCCCGGCAGCGCACCCTCCGTCGAGGACCGGCTCACCGAGGTGGGGTACGGCGACTGGGAGGGCCAGCAGCTCAAGACGCTGGCCAAGGATCCACTGTGGTCGGTTGTGCAGGCCCGGCCGTCCGCGGTCACCTTCCCGGGCGACGGCGGCGAGGCGATGGCCGCGATGGCGGCCCGGGCCACCGCGGCGATCCGCGAGTGGGACGCCCGGGTCGCCGCCGAGCACGGCCCGGACGCGGTCTGGCTGGCGTGCAGCCACGGTGATGTGATCAAGGCCATCGTGGCGGACGCGCTCGGCGTACACCTCGACCTGTTCCAGCGCATCGCGGTGGATCCGGGTTCGCTGACCGCGATCCGGTACACCCCGCTGCGCCCGTTCCTGCTGCGCCTCAACGACACCGGTGGCGACCTGTCCGGGCTGCGGCCGTCGAAACGCCGCCGCCGCCGGTCCGCCCCGGCGTCCACCGACTCGGACGCCCCGGTTGGTGGCGGCGGCGGGCGAGATCGCCTCGCGGGCGGATAGGGTCGCAGTATGGCCCACCAGGTGTACGCATTCGAGCCGCCGGAGCGGTTCGTCGCCGGGACCGTGGGGCCGCCCGGGGAACGGACGTTCTTCCTGCAGGCCCGCGGTGGCGGTCGGCTGGTCAGCGTGGTGCTGGAGAAGGTCCAGGTGGCCCTGCTGGCGGAGAAGCTGGAGGAGCTGCTGACCGAGGCGCATCGCCGGTTCGGCATCGAGCTGCCGGCCGCACAGGACGAGCCGGGCGACAACGGCCCGCTGGACGTACCGGTGGACGAGGAGTTCCGGGTCGGCACGCTCGGGCTGCAGTACGACGTGGACACCGCCACCGTGGTGATCGAGGCGATCGCCGCGGGGGAGGCTGAACCGGAAGCCGAGGCGGCCGACGTCGAGGCCGAGGTCGAGGCCGACGAGGAGGACAACGAGGACCTGGACCGGCTGCGGGTCCGGCTGACCCCGCAGGCGACCCAGGCGTTCATCGAGCGGGCCCGGCGGGTGGTGGCCGCCGGCCGGCCGCCGTGCCCGTTGTGCGGCCAACCCCTCGATCCCGCCGGCCATCTCTGCCCCCGGCACAACGGCTACCACCGGTAGGCCCCCTTGAGCGTGCTGGCCGATGAGGTGGCCCTGGCGCTCGTCCGCGACGGTGCGCTCGAGCTGGAGGGCCGCCTGGTGGACGCGTCCAACACGACGCTGCGCGCGTTCGTCACGCTCGACGAGGTGACCGCGCGCTGCGTCTACAAACCGGTGCGCGGGGAGCGCCCGCTGTGGGATTTTCCCGAGGGTACGCTGGCCGGCCGCGAAGTTGCCGCATTCCTTGTCTCCGGCGCGACCGGCTGGGGCCTGGTCCCGCCGACCGTCCTTCGCGACGGGCCGCTCGGCCCCGGTGCCTGCCAGCTCTGGATCGAGGAGCCGGCGACCGCGGAGTCGTTGCTGGGCTTCGTACCCGACACCGACATCCCGATCGGGTGGCACCGGATCGCCGCGGCCCGGGACTCCGACGGCACGCCGTACGCGCTGGTCCACGCGGACGACCCGCGGCTGGCCCGGATGGCGGTGTTCGACGCGGTGGTGAACAACGCCGACCGCAAGGGCGGACACATACTGTCCGATGTGGACGGTCGGGTGTACGGGGTGGACCACGGCGTCTGCTTCCACACCGAGGACAAGCTGCGTACGGTGTTGTGGGGCTGGGCCGGGTCCGGGCTGCCGGCCGACGCGGCCGAGGTGCTCGACGCGCTGCGCGCCGGGCTGGCTGCCGGGCTCGGCGAGACGCTCGCCGCACACCTGACCGGGGCGGAGATCGCCGCGGCGGTGGTACGGGTGGACCGGCTGCTGGCCGCCGGCCGGTACCCGCGCCCGCACCGGGACTGGCCGCCGCTGCCCTGGCCGCCGATCTGAGCCTGCCCGGCGGGCTCGGGGCGGCTGGCGTGGGGCTAGTTATTCTTGGCGCCATGGACCCGTGGTCGCCTGTGCCCATCCCCCCGCTGCCCGGTGCCGGCGAACCGTTGTCGCTGTTCGACTCGGCCCGCCGGGCGGTGCACCCGACCCGCCCGCCGTCCGGCGACCCGGCCACCATGTACGTGTGCGGGATCACCCCGTACGACGCCACCCACCTCGGGCACGCGGCCACGATGATCACTTTCGACCTGGTCAACCGGAGCTGGCGGGACTGCGGCTGGCCGGTGGGGTATGTGCAGAACGTCACAGACATCGACGACCCGCTGCTGGAGCGGGCGAACCGGGACGGCGAGGACTGGGTGGTCCTGGCGATGCGGGAGACCGCGCTTTTCCGCGAGGACATGGAGGCGCTGCGGATCGTCGCGCCGGAGCACTACGTCGGCGCGGTCGAGTCGATCCCGGAGATCGCCGGCGCGGTCGGTGCGTTGCTCGCCGACGGCGCGGCATACCCGCTCGATGACGGCACCGGGGACGTCTACTTCGACATCGCGACGACACCCCGGTTCGGGTACGAGTCGCACCTGTCCCGCGAGCAGATGCTGGTCTTCGCCGCCGAGCGCGGCGGCGACCCGGAGCGGGCCGGCAAGCGCAACCCGCTCGATCCGCTGCTGTGGCGCGGCGCCCGGGAAGGCGAGCCGGCCTGGCCCGGCGGCTCGCTCGGCCCGGGCCGGCCCGGGTGGCACATCGAGTGCACGGTCATCGCACA
>DASRRF010000834.1:0-1624 GCA_035695905.1 Micromonosporaceae bacterium
GTGTCGATCGGCGCACCCTCGTCGCCGACGACATCGAGCAGCGACGTTATCCGCAGGTGTTCGTCGATGTCCTGCTGCTCGTTCCACTCCGCGTCGAGATCGGCGCGCCCCTGTTGCTTGCGGACGCTGGTGGCGTGACGGTCGGCCCTAAAGGTCACGCGGCTGGTGTCACCCTTCACGACAGGTCTCCTCGGATCGGAAGGACGGGCAGGGCGGCGGCGACCCGCCCCAGCGGCAGGTACTCCTCAAGTGCGGTGCCCAGGTTGGTCAGCCGCTGTGGGGTCAGCGTCTGCCGGAACGCACCCATCTCGGCGCCGGACTCGGCGCCCTCGCGCAGTTCGCGGGCCGCGGTCTCGGCCAGCCGGCCGTATCCGGCGGCCCCGTACCGCAGGCTGGCGAAGACCGGCGCGACCCGGGTCGCCACGGTGGGATCGCCCGGTGCCGCGGCGGTCGCGAGATCGGGCTGGCAACGGTACCGGCGCGGGGTCTGCGAGCCCTCCGGTACGTGGCTGAACCGTACGCAGCCCTGCTGGCGCCGGGCCACCGTGACGGTCTCGGAGAACAGGCAGTCGTCGGCGGCGAGGCTGCGTACCGTCGTGGTGCCCAGCGAGGTGACACCCCGCAGCGTGGCGTCGGCGCCGGGTGCGTCGATGGCGGCCTTGCCGGTCTCGGCCTGCACGATGCTATCGATCACGGTGATCGGGGCGGCCGGGGTGTCGGCGTTGCCGGCCACCCGCAGCGGGCCGGTGATCACCTGATCGAGCAGCACCTCGGCCCGGTCGTTGCCGGCCGCCAGCGCGATTCCGGGGGTGCCGGGCACGACCGTGGCGTACGGGATGACCGTGCTGTGCCGCAGCTCCAACCGGCCCAGCCCGGACTCGCCGGACGCGGGCGCCACGACGGTCAGCAGGCCGCCGAGCAGCAACCCGTCGATGGCGAGCTGCCCCGGCCGCTCGCCGGTGCCGGTGCCGATCACCTCGACGTCGCCGACCAGGCACGGCCGTACGCCGACCGGGTCCAGCGGGTCGTCGGCGCGGCGTGGCCGGTCCTCCGGCTGCGGCCAGTGCGCGGCGAGCAGGCCGAGCCGGCTGCCCTGCCCGACCTGGATCTTGCCGCCGCTGGTCAGGTTCTCCCGGTAGAGGTGGCTGTCCATCAGCACGATCCGGCCGTTCGTCCCCGGGTGTGCGGCCTGCCACGCGTGCCACGCGTCGACGGCGTCGCCGATTTTCGGCACGACCTCGTTGGCGATCGGCGGGTCGGTCACGCTCACCCCGATCTGCCAGTCGACCGGCTCGCCCAATGAACCCAGATCGCCCCGGCGGGGGTACGGGCCGGCGCCGAGGTCCCCGCCGAACGCGTACGACCACGAGACGGCCAGCCGGTGCACCGGGCGGCCGGCGGCCACCGAGACCCGGCCGAGCACCGGGTCCACCCGGACCTGGGTACCCGTTGGCTGGCCCCACGGCTCGAGGTCGCAGACGTGCAGGTCGTCAAGGTCTACAGTGGACAGTTGGGCGTTCGCGGTCGGCTGGATCCAGACCACGAACGAGGGCGCGTCGTCGCGGAACCAGCGCCGCTCGTCGGCCGGCAGCGGCGGCACCGCGCGCAGCGCGTCCAGCTCGTC
>DASRRF010000835.1:0-2329 GCA_035695905.1 Micromonosporaceae bacterium
GTAGACCTCGACCCCGTCCCGCTTGATCAGTACCCGCATGGTGGCCTCGAAGACGATCCCGGACACGTTCACCTGGACCGTGCGGCCGACCGTGGCGCCCTGCTGCGGATCGCGTACCCAGACCAGCCCGAGTACGTCGACCGCCGGACCGCGCCTCAGGTCACCGCCGATCGACACGACACCGGACAGGGTGGCCACCGACCTGCCGTCCAGCAATAGCCGGACGGTGTCCTTGCCGCTGGCCGCGGTGGCGGTCCAGATCAGCTGCTGGACGGCCTGCTTGATGTCGTTCGGGTCGCGCTGGCCCGGCCCGGTCCCGTTGAAGACTCCGGTCAGGTCGACCACGACGGCGTTGCCGTCGATGCGTACGCCGCGCACCCGGGCACTCGCCTCCCAGACGCTGTAGTAGTCCTTGTCGTACGCGGTCAGCCCGTCGAGCATCTCGACCAGCGCGGCCGAGGTCCTGGCAGCCGATGAGCCGTCGCCGACCGGCAACGAGTGGTACTCGCGGTAGAGCCTGGGGAACCCGCGGTCTCCGTGAACGTAGTAGACGGGTACGGCGGCGGTGACCGGGGACGCGGCCGGCGTCGACGGCCCGCCGGTGGTCGGTGGCTGCGACGTGGGTGCGGCGATCGGCGGTGGCTCGGGCGGACCCGGCTGCGGTCCGCAGCTGCCCAACCCGACCACCGCCGCGACGACGGTGGCCACGGCGGCCGTGGCGACCCCGGTGCCGATAGTGATCATTACTCCTCCTGGAAACCAGCGCGACGGGTGCCACCGCGGAGGGCGGGCCGCGATCCGCCGGCGGATGACCGCCAGCGCATCCGGCCGTACCTCGACGCGCTGCGCCTCGGTGTCCAGGATCCGGCGGAGTTCGTCAGGGTTCATGACTGCTCCATCGTCTGGCCGAGCACGGCACGCAGCGCCGCCATGCCCCGCGAGGTGTGGCTCTTGACAGCACCCCGGCTGATTCCCATGGTCTCGGCGATCTCCCGCTCGCCGAGATCCGCGTAGTACCGCAGGACGAGCGCCTCGCGCTGCCGGGCCGGTAGCCCGTGCAGCGCAGCGACGACCGTTGCGTGTTCCAGCGCGCCGAGCGCACCCGCCTCCGCGCTGGGCGCGTCGGGCGGCGGTCGCAGCCCACGGGCGTGGCGTTCCACCACACCCCGGTGCCGCAGTGCCGATCGGCACCGGTTGACCACGGTGGTACGCAGGTAGCCGAGCGCCCGGTCGGCTTCACGCAGCCGCCGCCAGCGCCCGTGCAGGGACACGTACGCGTCCTGGACGATCTCCTCCGCCGCGCTGGATTCGCGCAGCAGCAACGCGGCGAGCCGGACGAGTTGCCGGTAATGGGCGGCGAACAGGCGGGTGACCGCCTCGTCGGCGTCCCACACCGCGTCGCCCATCAGCGTCTCGCTCCACGTACCGGAGACCAGTCGGGGTGTCACGCCGGTACGACGCGCAACCCTACCTACTGGTTTACCTCCCGGCTTTGTCGCTTTCCATCAGGTGATCGCCGCGATCCGGACCTTGACCGCCCGCCAGCCGACCGGCAGCCCCGCGTCGTCGATGTCGTAGCCCTCGATCCACACCCACTCGACATCCTCGTACCGGCTGAGGTCCGACCTGACCCGTTCCACCTGCAGCCGCAGCTGGGCGCCGTCGGAGTGCTGCCAGTCCCGCGGGCCAAGGTGGATCACATCGCCGGGCGCCACAGCTTCCATGGGCTTGTCCTCCATCCAGACGCAACAATGCGCACAGACGGTAAGGCTCGCTGACGCTGGGGCGGGTACCATGGGTACCCCTGGCGTCAACGGGTACCGCGTGTACCCATGCGCTACGCCGGATCGAGACCGAGTCGGATCGACAATGATCGGACGTCCCCGCGAACCGCGCGCGGGGGATGAGCAACTAGCTCGTCAATGATCGCCCGGGCGGCAGGGCTGTACCGCACCGCGTCAACCCCTTCGTCGCAAGCGAGCAGCAGTAGGCGTACCGTCGCGATCGGCTCGCCGGCAGCGTGGTACCCGCGGGCCATCTCAACGAACAGCCGACCGCGGCGCTCCCGCGACGGGACCGTGTTCGGCTCGATCGCCTCGGCCCGGCGCAAAGCCTCGCGCGACTTCCATAAGTCAACGGTCAGGCTGACGCCGGTGAGGTCGAGGTTCGCGCGGCCGAACATCGTCCACGGGTGGGCATACCCACCCGGCAGGCGTCGCACCGCTTCCTCGGCACGGTCCCAGTGCGCCCATGCATCGCCCTCTCGGCCGGCTCGCGCGGCGGTCACCGCGCCACTCAGCTGCAGCGCGCCCCACATGCCGAGCCAGTC
>DASRRF010000836.1:0-10843 GCA_035695905.1 Micromonosporaceae bacterium
CGAGCCGCGCGAGATCGGCGACCAGCGGTACCCGGCCGGTCATCAGCACCGCGTTCTGGATCAGGAACAGGCGCACATCGTGCCCGCCGCCGCGCAGTGTTGCCGCGAGCCGGAGCTGAGCGACCACGTCCGGGCTCTCCAGATCGGAGCGGCTCTCCACCAGAAGGTAGGACGTCAAGCGGACCAGAACCGGTTGACGAACACATCGTCGTACACGAAAATGCGTGCCTCCACGACCAGGTTGCGGGCCGGGTCGAGCCGGAACGTCTGCACGCCCGGCATCTCCAGGGTCATACCCTTGCGCTCACCCCGGTAAGTGGCGATCGCCGCGGCGTATTGCGCGCCACCGACGATGCGATGCATGTCGACCCGAAAAGTGCCGTTCGTCATTTCCGCACTGGCCCGGATCCAGTCCTTTACGGCCTCGATCCCGACCCGTTTTCCGGAGAGCGGATGCGATCCCGGCGTGTACCATTCCACCTCCGGCGCGAGCCCCCTCTCAATGGCGTCCAGCTTCAACCTCGCGAAGCTGAGATGTCCGACCTTTAGGAAGCCGAGGAGTTGCGTGTCGACCACGGTGGTCACCCTTCTGTAGAGACAATTATCAATAGGACCAGAAATCGTCGGCGGCGGCCGGGTCCTCGAGGAACAGCTCCCGTTCGCAGATCCGGCCGTCGCCGCGCATCCGCCACAGGCTGACCGCGTGCTGGTCCAGCGCCTTGCCGCGGCGCTTGGCCTGTACCCGCATCAGGCAGAAGATCCGGGTGTCGCTGACCGCCAGGTCGATCGGGGTGGCCGAGAACGTGCCGTCGGTCTCGTCCTGCACGCGCTGCAGGAAGGCGAGCACGTCGTCGATCCCCTCGATGTCGGCGGCGAGCGGGTGGGTATGCGGCACCCGCCACAGGATGTCGTCGGTGAACATCGCGCGCAGCACGCTGGGCCGGGCGGTGTGGAACAGCGCGATGGCCCGGCGGACCCGATCGACATCCACCAGCTCGGTCATGCCCGGGTGCCCCGCCCGACCAGGACTGCCTTCGTTCCGCGCAGCGCGGCCCGGGTCTGTTCGTCCAGGGATACCAGCCGCCAGTCGCGCCGGCCCAGGATCTCGGCGTACCCGTGGGTGATCCGGCCGGTCGCGGTCGGCACCGGCCGGCCGTCGCGTACCACATGACAGTCCATCCGGGCGGTGTAGGTGAAGTCCTTGAACACCTCCTCGACCGTGAAGGCGGTGTGCAGCTCCTCCTGCATCGCCGCCTCGCCGAGCACCTGCACGCGGGCGTACGGCACCACCGGGATCCATCGCCGGCCCTCCAGCATCGTGCGGATGGAGATGCCCCGCTCGGCGAGGAACAGGTCGACGACCTCCTCCATCAGTCGCACGTACCCGGAGTGCTGCACGCGGTGCGAGAAGTGGCAGTAGAAGTACGGCACCCGCCAGCGCCAGGTGAGCGCGTTCCGGTCCGCCGGTGCCGGGGGCAGGCGCCGATCGATTTCCGGTACGGCGTAGCGGGCCAGCTCGGCGGGTACCGCGTCGGCGCCCGGCTCGCGGCGCAGCAGCACCCGTACGGTCGCCGACGCCATCCGCTTACTGTCCACATAGGACGACATGGTGAAGGTCAGCTCGCGGTCGGCTGGCTGCCGTACCACCCGGGTCCGTACCACGTCGTCGACGTGCAGCGCGTGCAGGATGCGGATGTCACAGTCGACCAGCTCCACGCCCAGCCCGTACTCGTCGTAGAGCCGCCGCGGCGCGAGGCCGGTGCGCCGCAGGTGCTCCAGCACCGCCTCCTCGACCAGGTACATGACGTGTTTGAAGCCGATCCAGGTGCCGATGTTCGAACCCTCGAACCTCGGCGTGGCCTCGATCTCGGACTCCGCGGCTAGCTCGGTCATGGCAACTCCTGGCTCATGGGTCACCTCTCATCGTCAGGCTGGTATAGCCCTCGCCCCAGCAGCCGCCGCTGCGCAGCAGCGCGTGCCGCCCCGGCCGGCCGGTCAGCCACACGGCCGCCGCGGCGCACTGCACCACGCCGAGCGCGGCGGCCGCCTCGCCGGTGATGGCGCTGAGGTCGACCCGCAGCGGGCCGCCGTCCGCGGCCTCCGCCGCGGCTGGGCCGTGGGCCTGGCAGGGCACGAACCACGCGGCGCCGGCTCGGGGATCACGGTGGCGATCACCGCCGTTCCCACCGACCCGTGCCCGCACCCGGGCGCCGCGTTCGACCGCCGCATCCCGCGCCTCCAGCACGACCGCAGCCGCGCCGTCGAACAGCCGTATCCCATCGGGACTTTCGCCGTGGCGTACCGCGGTGGCCCGGGTCAACGCGTGCGCCGCCGGGCCGTCCGGCTCCACCCCGACCACGACCACCCGGCGGACCCGGCCGGCCCGGATCGCGCACGCGGCGAGGTGTACCGCGTCCAGACCGGAGGCCGGTCCGGCGGAGACGGTCAGGTTCAGCCCGCCAAGTCCGTACCAGATGGCCAGCGAGGAGGCCGCCGCGTTGGCCGACGCGTTCGGCAGGTCCATCGGGCTGGTGCCGCGTACCCCGTTGGCGTGCAGCACCGCGGCGGTCCGGCAGACCGTCTCCACCACGGCCAGCGCGCTGCTCACGATGACCCCGAACGACTCGGAGTCCGGCTGCTCCGCCGGGCGCCGCGGCAACCCGGCGTCGGCGAACGCGTGAGCCACCGCGCACAGCGCGAGGATCGTGGCCCGGTCCTTGTAGCGCAGGCCGCGGGTACCCAGGACTGCCTTCGGGTCGAACGGCTCCGCGGACCGGGTTGCGCCGGCCAGCAAGGCCTCTACTGTGGACAGACCGGGGCCGGCCAGCCCGGCACCGGTCACCACCACCGCGGGTTGGTGCCCGGGCGGCGGGTCGGTGTCCACATCGGTGTCCGGGCTGTCCAGCACCGCCACCGCGTTCACCCCGCCGAAGCCGAACGCGTTCACCTGGGCGGTGCGTACCCGCAACGGCAGCGCGTGCCGGGTCACCACCTGGAAGCCGGCCAGCTCGCGGATCGGCCGGACGTGGTGCAGCGTCGGCGGGATCCGGTGCCGGGCGATCGCCTCGACCGCGGTCACCACGCTCATCAGCCCGGAAGCGCCCGAGGTGTGGCCGATCAGCGACTTCAGCGACGTGAGCACCGGGCGCTGCGCGGCGCCGTCGAACACATCCTGCAGCGCCAGCGCCTCGGTCTCGTCGTTGAGCACCGTACCGGTGCCATGCGCGAGGATCGCGTCGATCTCGGCCGGCTTGACGCCGGCGCGCCGGTGCGCGTCCCGCATCGCCCGGCCGATCCCGGCGCGCAGCGGTGCGGTCACGTGGTGCGCGTCGCAGCTGGTACCCACCCCGCGGAGTACCGCGAGAACCCGTGCGCCGCGGGCTCGGGCGCGGGCGAGCGGCTCCACCACCACGGCCGCCGCGCCTTCGCCGAGGATCACGCCAAGCCGGTCCTGGTCGAACGGGCGTACCCGGTCGGGCGGCTCGGGGCTGACCCGGTCCAGCAGGCCGAACATGCTCTCGGTGATGGCATCGGTGGCCGCCACGATGACCGTGTCCGCCTCGCCGAGGCTGAGCAGATCGGTACCGATCGCGAGCGCGTACAGGCCGGCCGAGCAGGCATTGACAAACGTCGTCGTCGAAAGCCGGCCGAACCGGTGCGCCACCGCGCCGCCGAAGTGCAGCTCGTCCAACCCGATCGGGGCGCCGGCGGTCCACCACAGCTCCATCGAGCGCTGCTCGGCCAGGCCGGTGCCGACCAGCACCGGAATCCGTACCGCCGGATCGGCCGGTGGGAGCACCAGGCCGGCCCGGTCCACCGCCTCGCAGATCGCGTCGCACAGCCACCGGGACGCCCGCAGCGGGCGCTCCGGGCCGTCGTGCACCTCGAACGCGTGGCGTACCCGGTACCCGGCCGGATCGAAGGCCCGCAACGGCCGCAGGCCCGACTCCGCCCGGCAGTACGCGCCGAACGACGGGCCGACCCCGGTGCCGAGGCTGCTGACCATTCCGGTGCCGGTGATCGCCCACATCATCGTGCCCGTATCACGAGCGCCGCCCGGGTGCCGCCAGCATGAGCACGGAGTTGTTGCCACCGAACGCGAACGCGTTGTTCTGCACCACCCGCAGGGTGGCCTTGCGGGCGTGGTTGGGTACGCAGTCCAGCCCGCATTCCGGATCCGTCCGGCGGTGGTTGATGGTCGGCGGGATGAAGCCGTACTCCAGCGCGACCACGCACGCGATGGCGGCCAGCGCGCTCGCCGCGCCCATGGCGTGACCGATCATCGACTTGACCGAAACGGTCGGCGGCGGCGAGTCGCCGAAGACCTCCCGTACCGCGGCCGCCTCGGTCAGGTCGTTCGCCTTGGTACCGGTGCCGTGCGCGGAGACGAGGCCCACCTCGGCCGGGTCGACCCCGGCCCGGTCGTGCGCGCGGCGCATGCAGGTGACGATGCTGGCCTGGTCCGGCGCGACCGGATGCTTGGCGTCGCAGCTGAGCCCGTAACCGAGCACCTCGGCGTAGACCCGCGCGCCGCGCCTCCGGGCGCCGTCCAGCGTCTCCAGGAACAGCATCCCGGATCCCTCACCGGTGAGGATGCCCTTGCGGTCGGCGTCGAACGGCTGGCAGTACTCCGGTGCGATGGTGCCCAGCCGGTAGAACCCGGCGAACGTCTTGCGGCACATGGCATCCGCGCCGCCGCACAGGGCGAACTCGGCCTCACCGGAGCGCAGCACGTCGAAGGCGTACCCGACCGCGTAGTTGCCCGCGGCGCACGCGGTGGGCAGGGTGACCGCCTCCACCGCGGCGAGCCGGAACTCCTGTGCCACCCGGGCGGAGATCCAGCTCGCCGGGACCCGGCGGATCACCTCGACCGGCAGCGCGTACGGCCCTTCCCGGACAAACGTTTCGGTGAGGCGGTCCAGGTCCTGCGACTCGCCGTCGGTGGTGCCCACCGAGACCAGCCCGGGCCGGTCGGCGAGCTGCCGCGGGTCGACCCGGGCATGCCGCAACGCCAGCGCGGCGGCGGCCACCGCGAACTGCGACGCCCGCCCGAGCGCATGCGGGTCGAGCCGCCGGATGTGCGACTCCGGCCGGAACCCGCGTACCTCGCAGCCGTTCGCGTGCGCGAACCCGGTGGTGTCGAAGGCCGAGATCGGGGACACCCCACTGGTCCCGCGGCGCAGCGCCGCGCCGAACCGGCGGACACCGGTGCCGATACTCGACACGGGTCCCAAACCGGTGACGACGACGCGGTGCGCCGCGGTGTCCATGGCCACAGCCGCCGAGGCTAGGGCGGTTGCGTTACAGGGCACAGAGCATCCGGCGTACTCAGGCGCGCCCCGGTGGGTGCGTGCTACCCAAGGCAGCATGATGTCGCGTACGCCGGCGATCGTCGGCTGGTCCGTACTCTCCCCGCTCGGTATCGGCCGGCGGGAGTTCGCCGAGCGGCTGCGCGCCGGTGAGCGGATCCGCCGGCTGCCGCCGGACCTCGACGTGGCCACGCTGGTCGGCCCGAAGGGCACCCGCGGGCTCGATCGGATGACGTTGATGGTCATCGCGACGACCGGGATGATCCTTGAGGAGTACGCCGAACCGCTGCGCGACGTGGCCGGCTCGATCGGGTTGGTGCTCGGTACCAGCACCGGCAGCGTGGCCAGCACGACCGCGTTCATCCGGGACACGTTCATCCAGGAGCGGCCGTACTTCGTGAACCCGACGCATTTCCCGAACACCGTGATGAACGGTGCGGCCGGGCACACCGCGATCTGGTACGGGTTGACCGGGCTCAACAGTACGATCTCCAGCGGTCAGCTGACCGGGCTGGCCGCGCTGCGGTACGCGTACCGGATGATCCGGTCCGGGTACGCCGACACGCTGCTGGTCGGCTGCGTCGAGGAGCTGTCCGCCCCGGTGGCCGCCGCGGCCGCGCGGGTCCGCCGCGTGCACGGGGGACCGGTGCCCGGCGAGGGCTGCGCGATGTTCCTGGTGTCCGGTCAGGACTCGGCCGGGCCGTCCGGACATCGCGTGCTGGCCGAGGTGGTGGACTTCGAGTTCGGGATGAGTACCCGGCCCGGCCCGGACGCGCAGGCGGATCGGCTCGCCACCGGCATCCGTACCCTGTTGGTACGCAACGGGGTCGGCCGCGACGAGCTCGGCCGGGTGAGCCTGGCCCACGGCGGCGGCACCGAGCTCGGGGCCGCCGAGCGGTCCGCGATCGACAGCGTGCTCGGCGCCGGGCCGGCGCCGGTGGTGGTGGGCGACCAGATCGGCGACAGCTTCAGCGCGCACGGCGCGTTCCAGCTCGCCGCGTTGCTGGCGACAGCGGAAGAGCCGGCCCGGCTGGCCCTGGTCACCTCGCTGGGCGTGGACGGCGCCGTCGCGTGCGCGCTGGTGCGGGCCGGCATCACCGGACGCCGGTAGCCGCCTTCCGCGCCCAGAACAGCTGGTGGCCGGCGGTACCCTCGGGGACGAACTCCTCGGACTCGATGTGCAGGCCCGCCGCGGTGATCCGGCGCCGGTAGCTGGCCGCGTCGGAGTGGCTCCACCACATGGGCGCGCCCGAGTCGAGCCAGTTCTCCTCCACGCCCTCCCACGACGTGGCGCCGGTGGTGGCCAGCAGCCAGCCGCCGGGGCGAAGCCAGGCGGCGATCCGCGAGAGCAGACCGGGATGCTCGTCCCGCGGGATGTGGATCAGGGTGTAGAGGAAGACGACCGCGTCGAAGGTCGCCGCCGGAAGGTCGAGCCCGGTGGCGTCGGCGCGGTGGAACGTCCCGGCCGGTACCAGCAGCCGGGCACGCCGCACCTGCACCTCGCTGATGTCCACGCCGGTGACCGCGTACCCGTGCGCGGCAAGGGATCGCGACACCGGCACGCCGCAGCCGCAGCCGAGGTCGAGTACGGTCCCGCCGGCCGGGACGCGCTGTCGCAGGTCCGCGAGCCAGGCGAGGTACTCCGCCGGCTCGTCGGTGTCCTGCCGGTACCGGTAGGACACGGCGTCGTAACCCGCGCGCACGAGTTGCTTAGGGTCGAAGCGGGTCATGCCTCCGATCATCGCCGACTCCGCGCCCCGAGCAAGGTGAGTACGCGGCCCCGCACCGCCGCGCCCGTGGGTACCCGGCGTGCTCTGCCCACCCCGATCCGCCGCCCATACCGTGGCGGGCATGTCAGGGCCGGCGAACGACGCCCCATCCGGGGAGGTGTGCGTCGTCCTGCCCTGCGCCGGCGCGGGTGTGCGGTTCGACGCGCCGTACCCGAAGGAGCTGCACTGCATCGCCGCGGGTACGACGGTGCTGGACCTGTCCCTGGCCCCGTTCCTCGACCTCGCCGCGCAGGGCTGGCGGCTCCGGCTGATCGCGGTACTGAGCACCGCGAAGCTGGCCACCGCCGGGTACCTGGCGCGGTTCGCCGACCGGCTCACCGTGGTGATGACCTACCAGTCGCCGCGGCACGGGCCGGGTCTGCGCGGTGCGCTGGCCGCGGCCACCCCACTGTGCACATCGGACACCGTGCTCGTGCTGCCGGACCAGTTCTGCACGTGGGATCCGGCGGACAACCCGATCCGGTCCGCGCTGCACGGGTTGGCGCAGCACCGCTGGGCCGTGCTCGCCGCGCCGGTCGCCGACCCGGCCTTGCTCGCCGGCGAGGGAGCCGTGCGGGTGGAGGCGGTGGGCGGCGCGGAGCGGGTGACCGCGGCCGCGGAGAAGCCGGCGGATCCGGCGCCGTACAACGCGGTGTGGGTGTGCGTCGCGGTGACCGCGGACGCGGTGGCCCGGCTGCCGGACGTGGTCGGTACGGCCACACCGCACCCGCTGGTCGGCGCCGCGGTGGTACGGGTGGACGGCTACCGCAACGTGACCACGCCCGGAGTGGCCGCGTGAGATCTCATCCGCGGCTGCTCCTGGACGCCGGGCCGTACTCGCTCGGCGCGGACACCATCACCGGGATCGGGGTACGCATCGCCGAGCTGGCCCAGACGCTCGCCGCGGAGTTCCCGGTCCTCGTGATGGTCGACGACGTGACGGACTGCGTACCGGTCGATCCGGCCCAGCTTGTGTCCACAGTGGACTGGCGGCGGATGCTGGCCGGATCGGACGTGGTCTTCTTCTTCGACATGCCGGAGACGGCCCGGCTGGAGGCGGCGGTCCGCGGCGGGAACCTGATTGTCACGGAGAACGCGCCGCCGGTGGAGCACCTGGAGTACCCGTCGCTGCTCGGCGCGCCCGATCCGGCCGCGGTACACCGGGACCTGGTCGCCGCGTTCGCCCGGCAGTTGCAGGTGTCGCACCATTTCCTGTGCCGGTCCCAGGTTGAGCGGGTGGCGCTGATCGCCAGCCTGTGCGTGGCCGGCCGGCTCGGCCCGGACGACGTGGCGCGCTCCCGGGTGCTGGAGCACCTGGTGTCCACGATTCCGATCGGCTTCAGTGCGGCCAGCGCCGCCGCGGCGGTGGCCGCCGACGCCCGGCCGCTGGCCGATGTGCTGTGGACCGGCGGGCTGTGGTCGTACTTCGACCCGCTGCTGCTGGTCGAGGCGATCGCGAAGTGCCATGCCCGGGGCGTGATGCTGACCGCCGCCTTCCTGTACGCACAGGCCACCCGGGACAGCCGGGAGTCGGTACGGCGGGTGGCCGCCCGGGTGGACCAGCTCGGGCTGCGCGACGCGATCCGGCTGTGCGACCGCCCACCGCGGCACCAGGAGCGCGACAGCATCGTCAAGGGCGCTCGCGCGCTGGTCTGCGTGGCCCGCCCGGGCATCGAGAACGAGACGTGCGTACGGCTGCGGATCCGGGACAGCCGGCTGTACGGCGTACCGACCATTGTGGACTCATCCGGTCCGACCGCGACCGAGCTGCTCAATGACGGGCTGGGCCGGGTGCTCAGCAGCAACTCGGCCGACGAGCTGGCCGATGCCCTCGTCGGCGCCGCGGCCGGCCATGCTGCGGGCCGCGCCCGGGACAGCTACTGCTACGACCGCACGGTGGCCAACCTCACCGCATGGCTGGAGGGCGCACGCAATGGGACCTGACGAGCGCGAGGCGGTCCGGCGGGACGGGCGGCACGTCTGGCATCCGTGGAGCGCGGCGACTCCCAACGGCTCGCGGGTGCTGCTCGCCCGCGGCGACGGGTACCACGTCTGGGACCTGGACGGCCGGCGGTATCTCGACGGCATCTCCTCGGCGCTGAACGCGACCTGCGGCCACCGGCACCCGGCCTTGCGCGACGCGGTGACCCGGCAGATGGACCTGTTGTGCCACATGGACCTCAGCGTCGGCGGGCACGAGCCGTCCGGCCTGCTCGCCGAGCGGATCGCCGGGCTCATGCCGGACGGGCTGGACCGCACGCTGTTCGTGAACAGCGGGTCCGAGGCGGCCGAGGCGGCGGTACGGATCGCGGTCGACTACTGGGCCCAGTTAGGCCATCCGCGCCGGCGCATCATCACGTTCGCCCGCGGGTACCACGGCGCGACGCTGCTGTGCCAGAGCCTGTCCGGGCTGCCGCACACTGCGCACCCGATGCGCAACCCGGCCCCGGTGAACCGGGTGGTGCTGCCGTACCCGCCCCGGGAGCTGCGCGGCCCGGCCGGGCTGGCCGCGCTGCTGGCCGAGTTCGACCGGGCGCTGCGGGCCGGCAGCGGGCCGCAGGACGTGGCCGCGGTGCTCGTCGAACCGCTGCTCAACGTCGGCGGTGGGGTCGTGCTGCCGGCCGGTTTCCTGCGCGGGCTCGCCGAGCGGTGTAGCCGGTCCGGCGCGCTGCTCGTACTCGACGAGGTGTTCACCGGCTTCGGCCGTACCGGCGCGATGTTCGGTTTCGACCATGACGGCGTACGCCCAGATCTGGTCATGACGAGCAAGGGCCTCAGCGCCGGCTACCTGCCGCTCGGTGCGGTGACCGTGACCGGACCGGTGTACGACGCGTTCCGGACCGGCCCAAGCCGCGGCAGGCTCCACTATGGACACACGACGTCCGGGCACGCGGTGGCGTGCGCGGCCGGGCTCGCCGCGATCTCGGTGCTGGAGCAGCAGGGCCTGGTGGCCCGCGCGGCGGCCCTCGGTAGCCGGCTGCTCGCGTTGTTGGAGCCGCTCACCGGTGGCCCGCACGTGGTGGACGTACGCGGCCTCGGCCTGGTCGGGGTCGTCGAGATGGACACCCCGGAGGCGGCCGACCGGGTGAACGCCGGCTGCCTGGCGCGCGGCTTGCTGGTACGCCAGCAGCTGACCTCGATCATGGTGGTACCCCCGCTGATCATCGACGAGGCCGGGGTCGACGAGATCGCCGAGGCGCTGACCGGTGCCGTGGTGGCCGCGGCGGAGACGGCGGTGCCGACGTGAGCGCCGCCACCACCGAGGCCACCGGTACGGCCGCCGACGTCGCGGCGTCCCGGCGGGTCCAGCAGGCGATCACCGACAAGCGGGCCGGCCGGCGGCTGTCCGCGGCCGCGATCGGCGAGCTGGTCGACGACTTCGTCAGCGGCCGTACCCCGGACTACCAGATGTCCGCCTGGCTGGCCACGATCGCCTGCCGCGACCTGGACCTGGCCGAGACCGTCGCGCTGACCCGGGCGTACGTCCACAGTGGAGAGACGCTGAGCTTCGACCTACCGGTGGTGGACAAGCACAGCACCGGCGGCGTGGGGGACACCGTCACGCTGGTGGTCGCCCCGGTGGTGGCCGCGTGCGGGGTACCCGTACTCAAGCTCTCCGGGCGTGGGTTGGGCTTTGCCGGCGGCACCATCGACAAGCTGGAGTCCATCCGCGGGCTGCGGCTCGACCTGGACGCCGGTGAGATCCGCGAGACGCTGCACGCCGCGGGCATGGTGATCGCCGGGCACAGCGCGGCGATGGTGCCC
>DASRRF010000837.1:0-4810 GCA_035695905.1 Micromonosporaceae bacterium
GGCGCCTTCTGCTCTGCCCACGACAGCGGGGCAGAGCCGGTCTGCCCCGCTGTCGTGGGCAGAGCAGAAGGCGCCAAGCAGGAACACCTGAGGTCGACCCGGAGCCGGCCGGGGCAGGAGGATAACGTCGTGGCATGAACGTCGTGCACCCGATCGCCCGCGCCTGGATCACCACCGGCGGTACCGGCGCGCAGAACTACGACGAGTTCGCCGGCGACGCGGAAATCACCGCGATCATCCGGGCCAACCCGTCCAGCGCGCTGGCGATCGAGATGCCGCACCGGGCGCCGGGGTCGCTCGGCAAGCCGTTCGCCGACGCGTTGCCGGACGCCGTTGCCCGGCTCGCCGAAGCGAAACAGGATGGCAGCTACACGCCGGCCGAGCGGGTGGTGGCGCTCTACCGGATCACCGCGCCGGGCGAGGAACCGGCGTACGGGCTGTTCGCGATGGTCGACACCGACCAGGTATCCACCAGCGCGGACGAGCCCGGCCTGGTGATCCGCAACGAGGACGTGTTCATCGAGAAGGTGCGCGAGCGGGTGGCCCTCGCCGCGGCCACGAAACACCTGCTCTCCGCCGTACTCCTGCTGCAGACCGCGCGCGGTGATGAGCTGCAGGCCGCCCTCGCGGCCGGGTGCGACGGCGCGGGGGCTCCGGTCGCCACCGACCTGGACCAGGCCGGCCGCACGCACGCGGTGTGGTTGGTCGGCCCGGGGCCGCTGCAGGACGAGCTGTGCGCGCTGGCCGGCGGCGGCGAGCTGGTCGTCGCGGACGGCAACCACCGCAGCCTGGCCGCCCAGCTCGGCGGCGTGCCCAGGTTCCTGGGCGTGGTGACCGCGCCAGCGTCGGTGACGATCCAGCCGTACAACCGGTTGATCAGTGAGCTGACCCTGCCGGTGGGCGAGCTGGTCGAGCGGCTGCGGGCGGCCGGCGCGGTGGTCGAGGCGCTGCCGGGCGTCCCGGCCGTGCCCACCTCTTGCGGGACGATCCAGGTGTACGGCGGGTCCGGCGCGCTCTGGTCCGTGCGCCTGCCGGCCGACCCTCAACTGTCTACAGTGGACAGTCTCGACCACGCCCTGGTCGAACGGGTGCTGCTACGCGATGTGCTCGGCCTCGATCCGGGTGACAAGCGGATCACCTACGCCGGCGGTGACTATCCGGCGTCCTGGCTGGCCGGCGAGGTGGATGCCGGGCGGGCCGAGCTCGCCGTGCTGATCCCGCCGGTGACGGTCGCCGATTTCGTGGCGGTCAACCTGGCTCGGCAGAGGATGCCGCGCAAGAGCACGTGGTTCACCCCGAAGGCCCGCGCCGGCATGGTGCTCTGCGAGATCTGAGAGACTGCGGATCATGCGCGTCTACCTGGGAGCCGACCACGCCGGCTACGAGCTGAAGGTGCACCTGGTCAGCCACCTGGTCAAGCAGGGGTACGAGGTGGTCGACGTGGGTGCGGCCCGGTTCGATCCGGAGGACGACTACCCGCGGTTCTGCCTGTCGGCCGCCGCGCGCGTGGTCGCCGATCCGGGCAGCATCGGCGTGGTGGTCGGCGGTTCCGGCAACGGCGAGCAGATCAGCGCGAACAAGGTCGTCGGGGCACGCGCCGCGCTCGCCTGGAACACCGAGACCGCCCGGCTGGCCCGGGAACACAACGATGCCAACCTGGTCGCGATCGGCGCGCGGATGCACACCATCGACGAAGCCACGTCCATTGTGGAGACATTCCTGGCCACGCCGTTCTCCGGCGCGGAGCGGCACGTCCGCCGGATCGCCCAGATCACAGACTACGAACGGGGACGCTCACCGCGCTGACGGCGAGCGCGGCAGCTCCTCCCGGGGTACCCAGCCGCGCCGGATGATCATCAGCTCCGCCTCGGCGGCGGCGAGATCGCCGTCGGTCGGCCGGGCCGCGTCCCGCGCGCGCAGCGCGGCGGCGACGCTCACCTGGGACGAACCCGAGCCGACCAGGCCGCGCAGCCCGCGCTCGACATCCCGGTCATCGGCCGCGACCCGCTGCTGCGCGGTCTCCTCCACCGGGTCGTGCACCGGCGGCGTGCTTGCCACCGGAACCTCGGCGGCCTCCTCGATCACCGGCGGGTCCGGGTCGGCCGGCGTGAGATGCCTGACTCGCCGCCGCCGCCGCTCGGTCTCCGCCACGGCTCGACGGTACGCCTGCGACGAACCGGCGTTGCCATCGGCGGTCAGAAGATCTCGATGCCGGACGGCGCCCGGTGCCAGCCGAACGCCGCGCTGGCCGCGGCCACCGCGCCCGGGCGCAGTTCGCGGACCCGGCCGGCGACCGCGAGCGCGCCGATCGACGTCCCGCCGAGGTACGCCGCGCCGAGTACGGACACGTCGCAGGCCAGCTCGGCCGGCGCGTCCGTACGGGTACATTCACCCGCGCCGGAGGCGTCCGCGCGCAGCCGCCAGGTACCCGCGTTCCCGGCCAGGATGCCGTCGGCCACCTCGATCACCACGTCCACCGGTGCCGCGTACCGCCGTGCGGACAGGGCGGCCGGCAGGTCCACGATCCGTACCCACAGCCCGTCGCCGAGCCGGGCACCCAGCCGCCGGGGCTCGTTGGCCAGCCACAGCAGCGGCTCGTCGGTGGTGCCGAACCAGAACCGGGCCGACCGGGTCAGGTCCACCGAGAGCAGGAACCGCCACAGGTTCACGTACGCGGTGGGGTTGGTGGCCACCACCTCGCCGGCGAGCACCTGGCCCTCGGGTCCACCGGACTCCCAGCCGCCCTTCGCCCGCCACAGCGCATAACCGTCCACGCCGGACTGTCCTTCATGGAGGATGGCGCGCCGCTCGGTGGCACCCTGCCGGCGCGACGGCACGTCCGAGAGTACGTACTCCCACCAGCGCTCGTCCCGGCTCGACCAGCCCGGGCGGTCCGCGCGCAGTTGTTCGTACACTTTGGACAGTTCGGTGCGCGCGGTGGCCGGATCGGCACCGCGCAGCCGGACCGGTGCGGACGCCGCGACCGGGTCGGAGAGCCGCACCTCCCGCGCGTCGATCTCGAAGCTCACCCGCGCGGTGGCCATGCCGTACCCGAACCGCTGGTAGATCCGGCCCTCGCTGGCCCACAGCACGGCGATCGGCTCGCGCCCGGCGTCGCGTACCTCGTGCAGCTGCCGGTGCATGAGCCGGCGCAGCAGGCCGCGCCGGCGGTGGGTCGGTGCCACGGCGACCATCGTCACGTGCGCCGCCGGTACGACCGCGCCGGGCACGGTGAGATCCCGGGTGAACGCGGCCGCGTTGCCGACCACCTCCTCGCCGTCGATGACCAGCAGCGCCCGCTCGGGCTCGTAGATGCCCCGTTCCACGGCGTTGAGCTCGTCGTCGAAGGTGTCGTTGAAGGCGGTGAAGAGGAGGCGGGAGATCGCGTCCCAGTCCTCCGGCACCCCGGGTCGGATCGGCAGCTCAGTCGGGCTCATCCAGCATGTGTAGCCGATCTTTTCGGGTTCGGCGAGCGTTTTGCCGCCCGGCTACCCTCGAAGGCGAGTCAGGGGAGGGGCGATGGTTGACAGCTCGGGTCCTGAGTACCGCCCGGGTGTCGCGCACGTAGGTGTGCCGAGCCCGGACATCGGGGCGGCTGCGGCGCAGGAGTGGACCGGGACGGCCGCGGTGCCACCGCGCCGGCCGCGCCCGCCGGTGCGCTACCGGGTCCGGCGGCTCACCCGCGGCGGCGAATGGTCCACGCTGGGCGTGCTGTTCGTGGGCGTGTGCTGGGGTACCTGGGCGATCTCGGAGCGCGGTGGCAACCTGATCGTGCCGGCGGTCACGCTGGTGCTCGTACTCCTGGTCGCCGCCGGCCTGTTCGCGCTCTCCCGGCTGCTGGGCCGGGTGATCCTGGAGAGGTCGATGGGTCGGGTACGCCGCACCGCCTGGCCCTCGCACCTGCTCAGCGCGGTGTTCCTGGCCGTCGCGGGGGTGCAGTACCTGCGGCAGACCCAGTGGATCGTCGACGGCATCACCTGGCTGCGCGGGGTGAGTTAGCTCGGCGCCCGGTTCGTGATCGATGCGGGCGATGTCACCACGATCACGGTGGACCTGTCGAAGGACAACGTCATGTCCGGGGTACGGGCGGTCGACCGGCACGGGCACCGTAGCCCGGTCGCGTTCCCGGCACCCGGTGTGTGACCCGCCTTTGACCCGTCTCTCTTTGACCGCAACTTCCCGCACGTCGCGGCCTCGCGCCCTGCGGGACGCCGCGACTTCCGGTAAGTCGCGCCGCGCGGCGGCCGAAAAATAGCCGAACGGCCTGGATCCCAACCCGTACCCACCGACGTCTTCCCCATAGCCGCGCGGGTCATGTTCGCATCTCAGGGAAGGCGGGTCCGGGGGTATGACTTCGACGATGGCTCCTGCCTGGGCGCCCATGAGCACCGAGCAGCGGGAGCGTTTCGATCGCGACGGTTATCTGATCCTGCGCGCAGCGCTGCGGCCGGACGAGGTACGGGCGTACGCCGACGCGGTCGGCCGGGTGTACGCGCACGCTGCCGCCGAGCGCAGCCTCGGCAGGGAATGCTCGCTGCACCGGCTCAGCGCGGTGACCAGCTGCCCCGACCTGGTCGGGCTGATCGACCACCCGGCCACCTTCCCGCTGGTCTGGTCGCTGCTGGGCTGGAACCTGCACATCTACCACTCGCACATTGACGTACACCCGCAGGTGGTCGGGGAGCGGCCATTCTGGTGGCACTGGCACCAGGACGGTGGCCGGCAGAACCGGGAGATGGAGACCGAGCCGCGCCCGCGGATGTCGGTGAAGCTGGCGTACTGGCTCTCCGACGTCTCCGAGACCGGCCGC
>DASRRF010000838.1:0-7884 GCA_035695905.1 Micromonosporaceae bacterium
ATCGTGTCGTACAGCCCGGTGTCGTTCTTCGCCTGCAGCTCGGCGATGTTCTGCAGCATCTGCGCGCGGCGGGTACGGCCACCGCCGGTGTCGTCGCCGAGCCGGTCCAGCGGGGTCACCACCCGGTAGTCCTTGGTACCCTGCTGCGCCGAGGAGAACACCCACAGGCCGACGTGCGCGTCGTCGCTGAACAGGCTCACCGCGTCGCTGGCCGCCTTCTTCGCCAGCTCCAGGCGGGTCTTACCGAAGCCCGGCACCTTCTCCTTCATCGAGCCGGAGACATCCAGCACGAGCAGCACGTTGGTCGGCCGGGTCAGCGCGGTCCAGGTGTTGATCGCCCGGGACACCGAGTCGGGCAGCAGGCCGGCCCGGGGCAGCGCGGTGATCTGCGGCGCGACCCCGTTCTGTACGGTCAGATCCTTGCCCGGTACCCGGTTCGGGTCGCGGAACCCGGCGTCCAGCAGCTCCCGCTCACCGGTGGCACCGCGCACGTACGCCATGAACTCGGTGACCACCTTCTGCGCGTCCGGCCGGGTCCACGGCGCGTTCTGCAGCACCAGGAACGGGTGGTCCGCCTCGATCGAGTTGTCCGGGTAGATCGCGACCAGCGGGGCCTTCGGGTGCCGCAGGTTGTGCGCCAGCACGTCCTGTTCCAGGGCGGGGAAGGCGGAGATGTACTTCAGCCCGGCCACCGTGTTCGTCTCGGCCTGTTTGGCGTACTCGTTGAGGATCTCCTCGGTGCGCTCGGCGTACACCGCCATGCTCTGCTTGAGCTTGAGCAGGCCCTGCTGCTCCTCGTCGCTGATCTCCTCGTCGTCGTCGGCGTCCAGGATCGCGGTGAGCGCGAGCAGCCCGGCGGTGGACCTGGCCGGGTCGGTCATGCCGAACCGGAACGGGCCCCAGTCCGGCTGGCCGTACCCCGCCCAGCCGTCCTTCTTGGCCGCCAGCGTCTGCAGCACGTCCTGCCAGTGCAGTTCCTTCTTGGGCCAACCCAGCTTCTCCGCCATCGGCTTCGGCATCGCGATCACCGTGGGGGAGCGGGCGATGCTCGGCTGGCGGTCCGGAATCAGCCGCTCGGCGTCCGCGTCGTTGGCCGCCTTGCGCACCCACGCGGTCGACTGCGGTACCCAGGCATCCGGCGCCGGCCCGTTCACCTTCGGGTCCCAGGCGTTCTGCAGCGCGATCGCCACGTCCGCGGAGTCCTTCGAGGCGACGTCCACCGAGGCGCATTTGCCGTCCACCGCTGGCTCGCTGGTGGCCCACTCCCGGCCGAGGCCCTCCAGGATGCTCGCGGTCCCCGGAGAGGCCAGCACCGTCGCCTTGACCGAGCCCGAGCAGGACTGCTTGATCAACCACAGGTACCCGCCGGTGAGCCCGGACGCGACGAGGGCGACCACCACGGAGACCACGATCCACGGCGCCACGTTCAGCCGGCGCCGCGGGCCGCCCCGCCGGTGCGAGCGAACGTTCGCCGGTCGGCCGTACGCCATGGGTGGTGCCTCCGAGGGGTGGGCAGACATGAGACGGGCACAGTTTAGGCGCTTATGAACGGAGCGTAAGTGGGCGGATAAGGAGAACTCGCTGCGTACTCGGCTTACTACGGTGTGCTCAGGGCTGCACCGTACTGTGGTGACCATGCCCAACCGCCCGATCCGCCTGCTCGGCGACCCGGTCCTGCGTACCCCGAGCGAACCGGTCACCTCGTTCGACGCGGAGCTGCGCCGGCTCGTCACCGACCTGATGGACACGCTGCTCGGGGCGCCCGGGCGGGCCGGCGTGGCGGCGCCGCAGATCGGTGTCGGCGCCCGGGTCTTCGTCTACGGCGTCGACGACCAGCGCGGCCACCTGGTCAACCCCACCCTCGAGGTGTCGGCCGAGCGCCAGGACGGCGATGAGGGCTGCCTGTCGCTGCCCGGCCTGTTCTTCCCGACGCCGCGCGCGATGCACACGGTTGCCCACGGCGTCGACCAGCACGGCGAGCCGGTCACCATCCGCGGCTCCGGCTTCCTGGCCCGGGCGCTGCAGCACGAGACCGAGCACCTGGACGGGGTGCTCTTCGTCGACATGCTGACCGGGCCGGCCCGCCGCGAGGCGCTGCGCGCGGTCCGTTCCGCGCCCTGGGCCAGGGCCACCGTCCGCTAGATCACGATCATTTCCGGGTACGGGTGGCGCAGGAACTCGTGGTGCGACAGGTCCCAGCCGTACGCCCCGGCGTTGCCGAAGACCAGGACGTCCCCGGCGCGCAGCCGGGCCACCCGGCGGCCCCGGGCCAGCACATCGCGCGGGGTACACAGCTCGCCGGCCACGTCGACGGGAACATCGCGCACCTGCGGCCGGGCGAAGCCGTACGGCCAGTCGTCGACCGGCAGCACGGTGAACGGGTGGCTGTACCCCCACGCGGCGGGCAGCCGGAAGTGGTGCGTACCGCCGCGCAGCACGGCGAACCACCGGCCATGGGTGCGCTTGAGGTCCAGCACCTCGGCGGCGTACCAGCCGGCGCCCGCGGCCAGCCAGCGCCCCGGCTCCAGCACCACGTCCGCCGGCCCGGCCGAGCCGTCGCCCAGCACGCCCTCCGCGAGCACGCCCTCCGCGAGTGCGCCGGGATCGAACTCGCGGTCCCCGGTGTAGTCGACGCCGAGGCCCCCGCCGAGGTTGACGTAGCGCAGCGGGAACCGGTACGCGGCGGCGGTGCGTACCGACCAGGCCAGCGCGTCCCGGGCGAACGCCGCATGCGCCACGGCGTCCAGGTTGTTGGAGACCGCGTGCAGGTGGAAGCCGAGCAGGTCGATGCCGGGCAGCTCGCGGGCCAGCCCGAGGATGCCGGGCAGCGCGGCCTCGTCCACGCCGAACGCGGTCGGCTCGCCGGTCATCCGGTGGCTGCCGGTCAGCCCCACGGCCGCGCGGTTGACCCGGATCGCGACCCGCACCGTGCTGGCCCGGGTCGGCGCGGCGCTGCCCATGGCGCTGCCCGTCGCGCTGCCCGTGGCGCACATCGCGGCCAGCCGGCGCAGCTCGAGCTCGCTCTCCACGTGCACGATCGCGCCCGCGGCACCGGCTGCGCGCAGCTCGTCGTCGGTCTTCGCCGGCCCGCTGAACGCGACCATTCCCGGGTCGAAACGGCGGGCAATCGCCAGCTCGCCGCCCGAGGCGACCTCCAGCCCGTCCAGCTCGCCGACCAGCGCCCCGACCACGGCGGGGTGCCCGTTCGCCTTCACCGCGTAAAGGACCCGAACCCCGCAGGGCAGCGCCGCGGTCAGCGCCGCCGCCCGCTCGCGCAGGGCGCCGCGGTGGTAGACGTATGCGCAGACCGGCCGGGCCGCGGCCCGCACCGCGGCGACAACCGGCTCCGGCAGCTCAGCCATGCAGCGGGTTCGCCACCGGCACGTAGACATCTCCACTCCCGGCCAGCCGCATCCGGACCAGCGCCTTGTGCAGTACCCGCGGCGCGGTGAGGAACGCGTGGTCGGCCGCGGCCGCCGCGCGGATCGCCGGATCCGCCCGCAGCGGGCCGTACACGTCGTCGACCCGCTCCCGGATCCGCCGCCAGGCGCCCGGCTCGTCCAGCCCGTGCGTACCGGCCAGCACCACGACCAGCTCGCCGAGGTGGGCCTGCAGCGCGGTGTACGCCACCTTGGCGCGCAGCACGTCCACGTCGTCGGTGGCCACCACGGAGCCGGGCCACAGCGGCGGCGCGGCGGCCCGGGCGCGCAGCCGGGGCAGGTGCAGCCGCAGGCCGGCGAAGTCGCGCAGGATCATCCGCCGGGGTACGCCGTCACGGAACGTGGGTACGCAGTTCTGCAGGTGCGCTTCCAGCCCGACCCCGTACCGGGTGGCCAACCGCAGTACGACCGGCAACAGCAGGCCGGCGTACTCGTCGAGGAACCCGCCGGCCGCGACCGCCGGATCGGCGTACCCGCGGGTGGCGGCGTACGCGTCGACCAGCCCGGCCAGCACCGGCCGGCCGGTCCGCGGGTCGGTTGCCGGCAGCGCGACCCCGGGCACCGCCTGCTCGCCCGGCTCAACCAACCCGGCCAGGCCGGTACGCAGGATCGCCGCGGCGTCCCGGTTGCGCCCGGCACCGGCGTCCAGCGCGGCGCCGGCCACCTCGTCGAGCAGCACGATCCGCGAACCGTCCGGATCGTCGGCGAGCAGCCGGTGCAGCAGTACGGAAATCACCGGCCCGTTGCGGGTACTCGCCACCGAGATGGTCCGCCGGGTCGAGGTGACCTGGATGTCCAGGGAGAGCTTGAGGTACTGCCGGTTGCCGCAGGCCCCGGCCGGCAGCAGCACCGTCCGCAGCGCCGCGGTCGGCAGTACCGGCAGCTCCGGCGCGTCCAGCGGCAGCAGCACGCCGGCGGCCATCAGGTCCCGGTACCGCTCGGCGAGCAGCCGTAGCTGCCACGCGTGCACCGGCTGCACCACGTACCCGGGCGGCGCGGTGGGTACGCCGGGGTGCTCGGCGCGCAGTGCGGCACCCAGGTCGTCGCCGACGTGCCGGCTGTGGTGTACGCCGATGAAGCCGACCCCGGTGCCGGGGGTCTCCAGGTCGTGCGCGAGCACGTCCGCGGTGTGCCAGCCGAGCCGGGTACGCCCGCACGGGTGCAGGTTGTGCCCCTCGGTGGCGAGCCGCTCGTACCAGACCAACCGGTCGTCCGGCGCCGGACCACCGGCCTGACGCGGTCGGGCGTACGCGATGGCGAGGTTGACCACGGCGTCGGTCAGCTCGGCGGCGAGCCCGGGTACGCCCGGATCAGACACGTGACCGAGCAGCGCTGACAAGGCGGGAGCGCCCGCGAACTCGACCCGGTCGAAGGCGTGCGCGCGGTCGCCCGGCCCGGGCCGCGCGACCACCAGCCGCTCCCGGTGCAGCGCGCCACGCAGCCGCCGGCCGACCGTGTCGACCGCGCGGGGGAGCGCGGCGCGGAACCCGGGCAGCAGGTCCGGGGCGAGCTCACCCAGCTCGCGCTCGGCAAGCTGGGCGAGGTCGGTGCTCGTCCTCATCGCCCCTCCAGTGGGTTGGCCAGCTCGGCCCAGACATCCTGCAAGGGATCGGTGGCCAGCCGCATAACGATCATTGCCTTGATCGGCCACCGGCCGGTGAACATCGAGTAACACAGCCGCCGGGCACCCGGTGCCAGCGCCGGGGCGAAGTAGCGGATCCGGGCCGCCACCGCGTCCCACAGCTTCTCCGGCGGTTCGCCGTACTCCCGGGCCAGGGTGGCCACCAGCTCGCCGAGCACCCCGAGCACCGCGGCGAACAGCTTGGTACGCAACACCTGCGGGTCATCGGTGGGGATGTCGCCGTGCAGCGGCGGAGCCGGGATGCCGTGCGCCCGCAGCCGGGCCTGGCTCACCCGTACCCCGCCGAGGTCGCGGTAGAGCAGCCCGCTCGGCTGCCCGCGGTCGAGGACCAGCAGGGTGTTCTGCCCATGCGCCTCCAGCGCCACACCGAGGTCGAGCAGGCGCAGCAGCGGCGGCAGGGTGACCGCGACGATGTCACCGAGCAGCTCGGCCGGCGCCTGGGTGAGCTCGGTGACCAGCGCCCGGCCGGTCGCGGGGGAGGGGGCGGACAGCGCGGCGAACGGCATGGCCAGCCGGCCGGTGGGCAGCCGGGGGGCCCGGCGCAGCGCCGCGGCCAGGTGACGGGACGGCTCGCCACCGACCAGCACCGCGGCCGCGGCGACCTCCGGCACCGGCCGCCACCCGGGTACCCGCCGGGCCAGCTCGTCCAGCAACGCGGACACCGCCGGGCCGTTGCGCACCGCGGCCGGCGACACCGTGCGTACCGCCGAGGTCATCTGCACATCCACGGCCGTCTTCACATGCCACGGCCGGTCCACAAGGGACAGCGTGCGCAGCGACATCAGCGGGTGGGCGGGCAGGCTCGCGTGCGCCGGCGCCAGGCCATACCGCGCATGCTGCCACGGGTGTACGGGCAACAGCAGGTTTTCCCCGTCGCGCAACCAGTCCGGCCAGTCTCCGGTGACGAACAGCCGATCCGCCGGGATCGGCACCAGCGCCAGCGGCACCACCGGCCGGTGCTCCGGGGCGTACCGCAGTTGGTCCATGGTGGACATTCCGGTGCGGGTGCGGCAGCACGGGTGCACCGGGTGACCGTCCACGATGGACTGTTCGAGTACGGCGAGCGGATCCGGGCTCGTCGCGAGCCGGGACAGCAACGGTGGGCCGCCGTCCGGCTCGGGCCGGACGGCCCGGGCCAGCGCCAGGTTCGCCACGCTGCCGGCCAGCTCTTCGGCGAGCCGGTCCGACTCGCCGGGCAGGTCCAGCGCCCGGAGCAGCTCGGCCGGATCGGCGTACCCGATGCCGTCCAGGGTCAGCTCTGCCGCACTGGCCTGAGTGAAGGGTTCGGCCAGCGCGGCCGGGCCGGCCAGCCGCCGGCCGTCCGCCAGCGTGCAGGTCAGCGTGCCGCCGTCGATCCGGCGGGCGCGTACTCCGGCGATCGGCTCCCGGGCCAGCGCACCCCAGAGCCGGGCGAGCACGGCGGCGCTTGCGCACGCCATAGCGGAGGCCAGCGTCGCCGTGTCCTGGAAGTTGCGCGGCATGGCTCCATTGTCCGTGACGATTATACCTAGCTTCCTAGGATGCCTTACAGGGAGTGCGCCCCATCGCACACCGGCGTAACGTCGCATCGATGTGGAGACGCCTGACGCGGTACTTCACGCCGACCGGATTCGTACTCGCCGCCCTGTGTTTCCTGCTGCCGTTCGCTACGGTGTCGTGCGACGCGCCTGGGGGATACGGCCGGTCCGCACCCGGCGGCACGACCACCTACACCGGGGTGGACCTGGTGGTCGGTGGCGCGCCGACGGTGGACCCGAAACACCTGCGCCCGGTCGGCGAGCGCTGGGACGACCGGCTGAACCCGCAGATCCTGGCCATCGTGACGCTGGTACTGATCCTCGCCGGGATCGCCACCGTCGCGCTACGCCAGGCCCGGGTACGCCGGGCGGTCGCCGCGGGCCTGGCCGCCGCGGCCGCCATCTTCCTGCTGGCCAACCAGGCCACCACGGAGGCGCTGCTGGTCGCCCGGCTGGAGAGCCAGCTGTCCGTACCCATGCCCGCCGGTAAGGGCGCGGGGGACTACGTCAAGACCGGCAACGGGTTCGGCTTCGCACTGATCATCCTGATCGCGGTGCTGCTCGGCAACCTGATCGCCTGGCTGGTCGGCCGGTCCCGGCCAGCGGTCACCCCCGGGCCCTCCACCGACCTGGTCATCGCCCCCGAGCCCGGCGCAGTGCAATCCCCATGGCACCCAACGCAATGAAGACCAACACCGCGCACAACAGCGCCTTGCCCATCGGCATACCGTAGCCGCATGGAAACCGAACCGCTCTGGCGCGGGGTCGCGGTCGCGCTGATCACCCAGTTCGACGCCGGCGACGACGTCGACCACGCGGCCACCGCAGCGCACGCCGGCAAGCTCATCGGGTACGGGGTACGCGCGGTGCTCGTGGTGGGCTCGACGGGGGAGGCCGACGCGCTGTCCGACACCGAGCGGATGACCCTCGTCGGGGCCGTACGGCAGGCGTTGCCGGACTCGGTCCCGGTGCTCGCCGGGGCCGGGGGAGCGTGGAGCGGGCAGGCGGCGGCCCGGGTGAACGCCGCCGTACAGGCCGGCGCGGACGCGGTACTCGTCCCGCCACCGCGCCGGTGTCTCGACGTTGCGGCGTTCTACGCCGACGTGGCGGCCGCGGCCGGCGGCGCGCCGGTGTTCGCGTACCACTATCCGGGGGTGGCCGGGGGAGAGGTGCCGGTCGATGCGCTCGGATCGCTGCCGGTCGCCGGGCTCAAGGACTCCACCGGGGATGCCGAGCGGCTGCTGCGCGAGCTGGCGGCCTGGCGCGGCTGGACCTACGTCGGCTC
>DASRRF010000839.1:0-16927 GCA_035695905.1 Micromonosporaceae bacterium
CACCCCGTTGGACATAAGTCAGACCGCAACTGGAGGACGTAGCATCGACGGTCGGCGGGGGCCGGGTCGGCTGGGTGAGTTACCACTAACGGGGTACATGCTCGACGTCGGGCTAGCCGCCGGGATCTCCCGCAGAGTAGCGCCAGGATCCCGCAGTCGGGAACCCGCGATGAGCCACCCAAGGTCACATCCGGTCCGGCCGGCAATGATCGATGCCACCTCGACGATGCGCCGCGGCGCCACGCCGTCGCGCTCCCAGTTGCGCCACGACTCCACCGGCAGGCCACACGCGTTCGCCGCTTCCTTCACGTTGCCCCAGCTCATCCGCTGGCGGATCAGCGCCAGCCGGGCACCGAACGTCGAGTCATCGGGCACCCAGCTGGTCGAGCTGTGTATCCCCTGTGTAGTGGTCACAACGACAGGTTATGACGGATAACGCAGGTCACAAAGAGTTCTGGCACCAACCCGTGTTTGACAGCACTTTTGTGGCGGCGTACGGTCCCGTGCATGACATCAGATCAGCCACTGCTCACGGCCAGTGATGCAGCTCAGCGGTTGACTGAAGCGGGGCTTCCTACCACCGAGGAAACCGTTCGGGCCTGGGCTCGATCTGGCCGGCTCCGCTTCATCCAGAGCCCCGGTGGGCGATACAAGTTCCGAGCCGAGGACATCGACGCGATCCTGCGTCCGTCTGACACCCCCAGCCGAGCCGCGTCATGACTCCCGGCCGGCTAGATCCGGGTCAGCCGCGGCCGCCGAACCCGCGGCCGCCGAACCCACCCAACCCGCCGCCCAATCCCCCACCCCCGCTGATCCCCGAAGGGAGCCAGGATGCCCACTGCCCAGCTCACCCCCGCTGCCCGGGCTGACCGGGCCACGATCGAGGGCCGGATCACCGAACTGGCCGCCGTCCATCCACTACCAGGGCCGATCGGCGTGCACGTCGAAACCGGGCTTACCGCGGACGTGTTCGTCATCCTGGTCTCCACTGTGGACGATGTGCACGCCTGGGCTCGGTTTCTCAGCTTCCCGGTCTCCGTCCGGGTGTACTCCATCGGCCACGAGATCTACCGCCGGGCACAAGCGGCCGGGCCGCTGCTCGGCTGGCGGGTCCTCATCGGCCCGCTGAACCCCGACCGGGTGGATCCCCGTACCCCGGTCCGGCTGTCCTACCGGGCACACCGGGGGGTGCTGCTGTGAGCCCCCAGGATCCGCACCCGGTCGACCTCAACCCTGCCAGCGGCCGCCTGCTCGACGCCGCGAATGCGCTGCGCGGCTGGTACGGCGCCCTGGGTGTAGCACCCGCGGCCCGGGTGTACGCCGCACACGACGCGCTCGACGCCCTGGACGACGTGGCGGGCCTGCTCGACACCGCCCGCGCGCAGCTGCTCGCCGAGATCCGGGTGGACCGCATCGACCGCGACGCCCACACCGAGCAACTGCTCGCCGAGACCCGCCAGCTGCTCAGTGATCTGCACCGCGAGCGGTTCGGCCCGCCCATACCCGACGCACAGCTGGTCCCGGTTGTCACGGGGCATCCGGTCTCAGGCCCGCTCGGCCGCGCCGCGCACAACGGCGCGGATCCTGGCTGGGACTACTCCCGCGAGGACGCGTCATGATCGCGTTGCGCTATCTCGTGTGGGAGATCTCCGGCGAGCACGAGGTGCCGGTCGGCCGGCGCTACCTGACCCGCTGGGGTGCCGAGCGGCGGCGCCGGCGCGAGCTGGCCCGAGCGCGCCGCGACGTACCCCGCTGGGTGCCGGTCTGGTACCGGGTCGCCGAACGGTCCGGACCATGAAAGTGATCACTGCGGTTGTACTGCTGCTCCTCTTGATCGTCTGCTTCTCGGCGTTGCTGAGCGGCTCATGAGAACTCGGGGCCGGGCGGAAGTGCGAACTCCCGTGAGGCCGAGGGGTACGGCCGAGGGAGCCAAGCCACCGCCCGGCCCTGACTGACGGGGACTCGCCCGACCTTCCCCATCGGGCGAGTCCCCTGTCCCACCCGCTGTTCCCCGCAGGTACATCCCCAGGAAGGACCGGTCGTGCGTAACTCCACACCCATCACCGTGGTCGGTAACCTGACCGACGCTCCGGAGCTGCGCTTCACCCCGAGCGGTGCGGCGGTCGCCCGGTTCACCGTCGCGCACAACCCGCGGTACTACGACAAGACCAGCGACACCTGGAAAGACGGGGAACCGTCGTTCTACCGGTGCACCGCGTGGCGCGGCCTGGCCGAGAACATCGCCGAGTCCCTACCCCGCGGCGCCCGGGTGGTGCTCGCCGGCGAGATCCGGCAACGGACCTGGAAGGACGACAAGACCGGCGAAACACGGTCCAGCTGGGACGTCACCGTCGAGGCGATCGGCCCGGAGCTGACCTACGCGCAGGCCACCGTCCGCAAGATGAGTCGCACCGCCCGCGGTGAGACGGCACCGGATGACCCGTGGACCTCGGCCAGCCGGGAACCCGTACCCGCCGGTGTCGGCGCGAACGAGGAACCACCGTTCTGATGGTCGCTGGCCACGGGCTTCTCCCGCTGATGTACCCGAGCGCAGCGCGCGGCCGGCGGCGCCGGCAGGCCGGATCCACCCCGGCCCCGCCCGGGCCGGCGCGTACCCGCGACTGGGACGGCTCCGCCGGCTTCGACCAGATCGTGGTCTGCGCGCCCGGTGCCTGCGCCACCCTCGACGGCGGCCCGATCACCGTCGCCGTGTACTGGAAGCCGGAAGAGGCCCGCTCCGGTGGTCTGCTCATCGCCCGGGCCGGCGGCGCCAACCAATGGGGCATCAACTACGAGCCGTCCGCCGGTTCGGTGCAGTACTTCCACGCCCCGGCCGACTTCACCGGTGGTCCGATCGGCCCGGTCGGCGAATACCAGATCATCGCGTTCGGGAAAGACTCCGGCGCCGCGGTCGTGCGCTGGCACCTGTGGACTCAGGCCACCGGCTGGATGCACTTCAACGGGCTGAGCACCGGGGACAACACCGCACCCGACGAGATCCGCCTGGGTTGGGCGTTCAACCGGATGGACGGCAACGGCGCGGTGTTCGCCGTATGGGCCGCGAACCTTGCCGACGCCGTGCTGGACGCGAGCACCCTGCCGACGCTGCTGTCCGGCTGGTCCGCGCTGAGCCCGGCCGCGTTGTGGCCCTGCAACCAGCTGGCCGCCACCGACCCGATCGTCGACATCACCGGCGGCGGTGCCGACCAGACCTCCGTGATCGGTACGGCGCCCCCAGTGTCCGCCGATGTCCCACCCGGCTTCATCTTCTAGGAGCAGCAATGGCGAAGAAAAAGAAGGCAAAGAGTCCAGGTATCAAGCGCTACACGATACTGCGGCAGCTTCAAGGATTGACTTCTCAGAAGCGCCATCACAGCTTCGCGCAGGCGACCACGGACATGTTCGCTTCTCGTAGAAATGGACGTCGCAAAAAGGTGACTTACGTTAAAGGCGGAAAACGGCTGGGACGTAGTTCATATGGCCGACTCTGGGGATAGGTGATCTGATGAGCATCTCCAAACGGACCCGGATCCGTGACGCCTGCGGCAACCTACACGACACGGCCACCGGCCAGTTTGTCTCGGATTCGGGCTCGCTATGGAAGCAGCCTCGGGGTAAACGGATACAGCGTCTGCAAGAAACGGCCCGCCGCGAGTCCTACAAGGTCGACCGGGTCGACAAACGGCTCCGGTTCGCCGAGCAAACCAACGGCTGGTGGTTCATCCCTCCGCAGGCCGGCGGTACCCGCAACTGGGTGCGGCAGAAGACGACGCCAACCATGATCCGTGGCTTCTACTATCAGCCTGACAACTGGTGCCCTGTCGTGCCACCACGTGATACCTGGAGCAGCCAAACGCAGTACCACGGCATCCCCGGCCGAACCCCAGTCTCACATTTTGTTCCAGACGACGTGTGGGAAGCCGCCCACATCTTCCGCGGCGACCGCGCCGAAGAACGCGCACGAAAACACGGCGGCAACGAGACGACGCCACTACGACGCGTCGCCGCGATGCGTCGTAGTGAACGGCCGATCAAACGGGCCACCCGCCGGATCGGGTCGAAGAAGACCACCGTCACCAAGTCGGTGCCACGCAAACCGCGTAGGGCCGAGTAATTAAAGACATGGCAACCAGCCTGACACCGCGGCAACTGGAAGTCCTCAACCTTGTCGCGGCTGGCAAGTCTAATGCCCAGATCGGCAAGCATTTGTTTATCAGCGAGAACACCGTGAAAGTTCACTTGAGACTGATCATGAAACGTCTTGGAGCCCGTAACCGCGCCCACGCCGTGGCGATCGCAGTACGGATGGAAGGATATTGATGACTAAAAAAGGAAAAACCGTACGCGCATGGCGGACTGGTTATTCTCGGTCACTTGATCAATTTTCGCTATTTCCAGAGAACATTAAGCGCCTATTTCGATCACGGATTAGGGGCGCTACATCACGAAAGAATATCTGGACTACAAAATCGGCCGCCATAGGTAAACGTCGTCGGAGCTATCGATGACGAAGAGACACGACCCGTTGGGCGGCTGCTGGCCGACGACAACGAGGTGGTCGTGCACGCGACGGTGTTCTCGGACCACGAGCCCACCCGCTACGTGGCCGCCCGGTGGGTGGCCGGTGAGCACGAAACGCCGGACTGGGCTGATGAGAAGGTCCGCGCCGTGGCGCCGAGCTCGGTCGCGTACCACCGCGGCGCCGAGCCGCAGCAGCCGGATCCGGAGGTCGAGCAGCCGAAGGCGGCGAAGAAGGCCGCGGCGACCTCGAGCTAATCGATCATGCCGGCTGCCTCCCGGGCGGAGAGCGCGGTTGCTCCCCTCGCGCGCGGCGCAGCCGCGCTCGTAGCGGTAGGCGGGAAAGGCGACGGGCCCGACCAGTGGGCCGGACCCGTTGTCTACCTCCCGGTGTGGAGAGGCGGTCGTCCCCTCGCAAGGACGACGCCGAGTGTAGCGAAGGGGCGTGGCGGCATGGTCTCGAACACCTCGGTCGACTATCCTGGCGCGCACGATCGTGACACGGCGATCAGCGAAACCGAATCGGGCGAAACCGGTCAGACGCCCTCAAAAGCTCTCGCGGCGATGGATGGGCTTGTTATATGTGCCATAACTGGGCGGCTTGTATTTGCCGAGGTTGATGTTTCACCCAGCGATCATGAGATTGCGCAGGTCAGCACCTATCAGCCGCACTTCCCGTCATCCCACAGGTTGGGAGAGGCGGCGGCCGCGTACGACCCGCTACCCCCCTGGGATGGCCACGAGGGACCCCGCGCCCGGGTCACCATCGCCCCCGGCGCCGTCGGTGTCCAACGTCGCGATCTGGCCCGCCGCGAGCGCACCGCCGAGCGCGAGCTCCGCCGCCGCGATGCCCGGGTCGACGAGCTCGCCGCCGAGCTCGACCGCACCGGCGAGTTCACCGATCGGCCACCGACCCGGGCGGAAATCACCGGCTGGTCCCGCAAGAGCCGCGCCAACATGGTCCGCGCGTTCTGCGAGATCGACTATCGGCCGATGCTGTCCGGCGTCCGCAACCCGGCCATGGTGACCCTGACCTACCCGGGCGACTGGCAGACCGTCGCCCCCAACGGTGCCGCGGTGAAAGCCCAGCTCCAGGAGCTACGCCACCGGTACCGCCGGGCCTGGGGCACCGACCTGGTGGCCATCTGGAAGATGGAGTTTCAGCGCCGCGGCGCCCCGCACTTCCACCTGCTGATGAGCCCGCCGCACGGCACCGCGCACACCCGGGCGGCCGCGGCCGGTGCCGGTCTGCCGTTCCGCGAGTGGCTGTCCGTGGTGTGGGCCGACATCGTGGACCACCCGGATCCGCAGGAGTATCTCAAGCACCTCGCGGCCGGCACCGGCATCGACTTCGCCGAGGGTGCCAAAGCCGTCGACCCGCGCCGGGTCTCGATCTACTTCTGCAAGCACGGCTCCTATAGCGCCAAGGAGTACCAACACATCGTCCCGATGCAGTGGCGCGAACCCGGTGAGGGGCCGGGCCGGTTCTGGGGCTACTGGGT
Organism: Micromonosporaceae bacterium; assembly: GCA_035695905.1. GTDB lineage: Bacteria > Actinomycetota > Actinomycetes > Mycobacteriales > Micromonosporaceae > EFPC-2. The sequence goes on from DASRRF010000839.1 coordinate 6,021, forward strand.
ACTTCAGCGCCTCGTGCACGCTGTGGAGGTACCTGCCGAGGACGCGGTACAGGTGGCCCGCACTCTGCGCCGCTGGGCGCACGCTCAGGGCACCATGCGCGAGGCCCGCGCGCCGCGGATGCGCGGCGGCCGGGTCATCCCGACCATCTGGGAGGTGGCGGGCCTGTCCGGTGCCCAGCTGATCGCCTCCCGCGGCCGGCTGCGACATCGCAAGGTCCGCCGGCGGGTGCGACGGCTCAGCCGCGGCGCCGGCTGGGTCTCCGTCAACGACGGACCTGCGTTCGCGATCGCGATCGCGCGTTACATCGCCCGACTCAAGGACGGGAGGGTCCCCGATGCGTGACTTGTGTTCCGCGGAGGAGTGCAACAACTACGCCAAGTACCAGTTCGACGTGAACCTGGGCGTACCGCGTACCAGCCAGCTGCTCTACAAGATCTGCCCGCCGCATCTGGCGGCCGCGATCCTGGCCGGGCTGCGCTTCCAACGGGAGCGCGGCGACCCGATCATGTCGGTACTCGTCGAAGAGCTGCCCTACCGGCCGTGGCGCCAGTGGCGTTCTACAGCGCGGCCTGCCGGGCGGCGGTCTGCTTGACCACGATGCGTTGGGTGTGGCTGGGCGTCAGCCCGGCCGCCCGGGCGATCTCCCGGATCCCGACGCCGTCACGGTCCAGCGCCTCGATCTCGGCATCCCGAACCTCAAGATCAGCAGTGTGGATCTTGTTGGACTCCCGGGCCGCGGCCGCCAGCCGCCGCAGCCGCTCGATCGAGGCCATGGGGAACACCACCCGTCAACACAACACATGCACACATGCGAACTAGAGCACCTGTCCGGTACGGTACCGGTGGGGGATCAGGGAGGGCAGGTGGCAGAGCCGCTGAAGGTGCGGGGGGTCTGCCCACGGTGTCAGACCGTGGTCGACACGACGGCACCGAAGGGCAAGACCACCTGGCGTGGTGAGTGCCCGACGCGGGGATGCACCGGGCGGGTGTTCGCACGTCGGATCCGCGACGACGCGGACATCCACCCCACCGCCCCGTCCACCCCGCCAGCGAAACGCGCGCCCCGGAAGGCGGTCAAGGTCAGTGGATACCAGCGACAGCGAGCTGAGCAGCTCAGCGACGACGGTGCGCCCCCGGCTGAGCAACCTCCCGGGGTTCCTGACCCCGGCACACCTGCGCAGCGACCCGCTGCCGGCGACGGACCACCCGGTGACGACGCCGCAGAGCCCGGACCTCCCACCCGAGCCCCACACCCCGAGACCGGCCCCCGACGCCACCCGTACGCCCACCTCGGATACGACTGGTGACGGCGGCCCGAAACCGCCGGATGCCAAGACCACGGCGAAGCTGGTCGCCGGGCTGATCGGCCTGGTCGTGGTCGGCGCGGCCGCGCTGATCGCCCACCGCCGCGGCCGCGAGCTGCGCCAGCCCACCGGCGAGCAGCTGGACGACATCGCCGCACCGATCGCCCGCATCGCGCTACGCCACGTCCCGGCCGGGCTGCTCAGCGCCGACCTGGCCGACGCGATGCTCGCCGCCAGCGCCACCGGCGCCTATCTCAGCGACGGGCCATTGCTGAGCGACCGCCTGGTCGACACCGGCCTACCAGGCCCGGACGAGGACTGGGGGAACCCGTCGTGATCCGCAGGATTATGCAGCTGCTCCGCGTGATCGACCTCGGGCCGCTGCTCGGCTTGGCCGCGGTTAGCTACGGGCTAGGTCGCCTGCAGGAGCTCGCCCGCGACCGTACCGCCGCCCTGACGCACCTGGACGCCGCGATCGCGCACCGGCGCCGCGAGCTGGAGCAGCTGCTCGCCGAACAGTCCGCGGCATACCCGCACCCGGCCGACGTCGACCCACTGCACCGCGCCGAGCAGGCCAGTCCGGTACCCGACCCGCTGCTGTCGTGAGCGCGACCTTCGACAAACACGGCCAGCTGGACCCGTCCCGCGGCACCATCGTCACCTGCGTGGGTAAGAAGGGCTCCGGCAAGAGCGTGCTCGCGCTGATGCTGTTCCGCTCCTACCCGTACGACCGGATCGTGCTCGACGTCGCCGGCGATGACGGCCCGTGGGGGCCGGACGTGCACGAGTTGCACGGCACCGTCGACGACCTGCCTCGCCGATGGCCCGAGCACCTGCGCCGCGACCGGGACCGGATGACGCTGCGCTACCAGCCCGACCCGGGCTCGCCCACCTACCTGGAGGACATGGACGTGCTGGCCGGCCTGGCGATGAAACACGGCCGCTGCGCGCTGCTCGTGCACGAGATGCAGGACATCGCCCCGTCCGGGCGTACCCCGCCGCACGCGCGCCGGCTGCTGCGCCACAACCGGCACCGGCAGGTGACCGTCATCCTGTGCGGGCCGCGGCCGCTGACCGTCGACCCCCTCGCGCTGCAGCAGTCCGACCTGGTGTACGTGTTCAACGTGCCCAATCCCGACGACCGGCGCCGGATCGCGGACACTATCGGCTGGGACCCCCGCGAGTTCGACACCTGGTGGCGCGACCTCGCGGAGTACGAGTACCTGCGCTACGACGGCAACCAGGCCCGGCCCGACTCCGAGCACGAGGACGACCTGCGGCTAGTGCACTACCCGGCGCTGCCCGCCGATGCGGTCACGCAGACGGTCCGCTGGGCGCACGGTGGTGCCGACGAGCAGACCCGTATGGCCGCGGCCGTCAGGTGAACCGCTACCGGTACCGGTAGTTGCCGCTGCCTTTACTGAACCGGCCTTTCCTACCCCACCCGATCACAGCAAGCATCCGATCGAACTTGCTGATCCTGCCGGTGGTGTCGTCGCGGAAGACGGTCTCCCACCCGAGCCAGCCCCGTGACTTCGCCTTGGCCACCGGGTGACGGCTGCGTACCGTGCGGCGGACCCGACGTCGCTTACCGGCCATCAGGATGCTTCGGATGCATCGAGGTTCAGCCGGTACTGGTAGCGGTCCAGCTGCTCCGTGCTGATCTGCCCGGCGCCCAGGCAGACCGGGCACAACGGCCGCGGGTACGCGATGTCGCACTCCGGGCACGCGTGGGTGACCCCCCCGACCCGCGGGAGCCCGAGCGGGTGCTGCGCTAGCTGCTGGGTCATAGGCGTAGAGTACGGTAATTCCTACAGTGAGATAGGAGTTCCGATGAGGGGTCGCACCATTGTGGTCATGGCCGTCGTCGCGCTCGGCGTGGTGCTCGGCTACGACTACTACAAGCAAAAGCGCGGAGCCTGAGCCGTGGGCGGCCGGAGAGCGTCGTTCTGGCTGGCGGTCGCCGGCGTGGCCGTGCTGGCCAACTTCGCGATGGAGCTGGCCGCCGACAAGATCCCGGTCGAGGGTCTTCGTCGATTCGTCGGATATATCCATCGTGGTCCCGGAGGAGGCACCGCCTGATGGCGCCCAAGACAATGACCCCCTCGGCGCCCATGTTGCAGGGCGTGCAGGCCCCGGACGTGGTCGTCGACCCGCCGACGTTCTACCGCTACACCCGGCGGATGCGCTTCCCGATGAGGGCACAGACCGCGATCGCCGGCCTGGGCACCTCGGACAGCGTCCAGCTGAAGAAGACCGGTGTCGTGGCCGGCCTGGAGGTCCGCATCGGCGGGTCCGTCGTCATCGGCGGCACCATCGGCACCACCACCATGAGTTACGAATGGCCGTACAACCTGGTCAAGGCGTTCAAACTGTCCGCAAACGGGCAGAGCAACTTGATCGACGCCCGCGGGTTGACGATCAAGGCGTGGGACTTCATCGGCAACGGTGACGTCAACGACCGCGGTGTGCAACAGCGCATCGGCAACGCCACCGCGAAGTACCAGGGCACGCTGTCCTTGGCCAGTGAGGACTGGGGCGGCACCGGCGCGGCCGCGAACTTCATGGCCCCCGGCCTCAACGTCGCCGCGATCGCCACCTACCCGATCGACCTGACCTACTTCATCCCGCTGGCGGCGGACCAGGTCAGCCTGGTCGGCTCGATCTACGGGCAGAGCCAAGCGACGAACCTCAACCTGGAGATCGTCTATAGCTCGCAGGCCGAGCTGTTCAGCGCGGTCGGCGGCGCCGCCACCATCAGCTTCGCCGGGGTCACCTTCGACGTCACCGGTGTGGTCTACAGCATCCCGAACGTGGGCGGCCGCTACGTGGTCCCGGACCTCTCGCAGTTCCACCAGATCAGCGAGTTCCGCCAGGGTGGTCTGGTCTCCGGCGCGAACGAGGTCAACCTTCCCGGGACCGGCGCCGGCCGTACCCTGCTGCGTCTCCTGTGGAACGTGTACAGCTCCGCGACACCGCTGGCCATGAACGCGACCAACTTCTCCGACGTGGCCTGGAAGTACGGTGGCAACGACGTACCGGAGACCCTGCCCAACGGGCAGAAGCTCCGCGCGCTCAACGAACGGCAGACCGGCTGCGACATCGGCGCCAACTGGGGCCTCGCCCTGTGGGACTTCGCCTCCCAGCACGCCCTGCGCGACGCCGTGGACACCGGGTCCACATCGGACCTACGTATCGTCATCGGCCTGGTCTCCAGCCCCACCAACGGGTACGTCCAGCTGGCCCAGGAGAACCTCTTCGCCGGCGCGGTCGGCGCCTGAACGGGAGGCCCGGCGTGTACGCGTGCGACATCTACGGCTGCAGCCCCCAGGTACCGGCCGGCACCGGGGTGGCCGCACCGACCGCCTACATGGGTACCGACGACATCGCGGTAGGGGTAAAGGGTCTGCTGGACCCGAACAATCCGCTGTTCTGGTTCGGGGTGGTGCTGGCCGTCACGTTCGGCGCGGTCGGGATGGCCGGATCCGTCCGACTCGGCCGGGCGAGACTGTCCGGCTCGCTCGACAAGGCATGAGCTTGACTGCCGGGACGCCGGGCCGCGGCACCCGGCCGACCGGCACCCCGCCGGCTCCGGGATCTTCGCCTCCCGTCCCCGTCGGGGGTCAGGAGCCCCGGGCCGGCGGGGCCACCCGGGCACCGCGGCCCGCAGCTGGCGGCCGCCAGCTGCGCCTGCCGGTCAGCGGCGGCGTCGACCAGGGCGCCGCGTTCATCCTTGGCCTGCTCGCCTGGGCCTGGGTGGTGCTGCCGTTCGTCACCGGCGGACCCGGCAAGGTCCGGGACGTGCTCCGCGCGAAGCTGACCAACAAGGCACCGGACGGGAGCTGGCTACCGTGAACCCCTCCGGCATTTTGTTGATCATTATCGGTGTGTGGATCACCTCGCAGGTGTTGCTCGGCGACGCGCTCGGCCGCCTGGGCATCGTCGAGTCCAAGGAGTAAGCGATGGGCGGGTTTCTGGCCGGCAGCCTGGTTCTGATCGTGCTCTACGTGCTCGTGCAACCCGGGGCAGCCTCCAAAGTGGAGTCCGCGTCCGGGCTGTCGCTGACCGCGCTGCGCCATGCGCTGTCACCCGAGGTCGCCGGCATCAGCAACCGGGCCGCCCGGGCCAAACCCGGCCAAGCGGTCGGACCCGGCGCCGGTATCGGCGGCGGCGCGGCCCGGGCCGGCGAGGCGATCGCGAACCTGTAAGGAGGCAACACGATGCGCAAGATTCTGGTCTACAGCGCGGTGCTGATCGGCACCTACCTGGTGGTGGCTAACGCCACCGGCGCCGGGAAGGTCATCGCCGCGGCCGGTACCGCCGCCAGCGGGTACGCCAAGACGTTGCAGGGCCGGTGACCCGATGAGCAAGGTCATTGCCGGTAACGGCCGCCCGGTCGTCACCTGGTGGTATGAGGCGGACGGCTACGCCCGCGGACTGGCCGGCGCGCTCGCCCGGGTGTTCAACACATTCTCCCCGGCCTCCCGCGGCCCGGCCGGAACCCGGCTGGGCCTGGATGGGTACGGGGTCAACCGGGCGCAGCAGTGGACCGCACCGCTGCAGAACTTCCGCGGCGTCACCCAACCGTTGCGCTCCCCGGAGTCGCTGCGCCTCGGCCTGGGTGCCGGCGTGTCCGGCCAGCCCGGCCTGCCCAGTACCGGCGGCCCGGTGGACTCCCTGGCCCTGATCTCCACCGGCCAGTACGGCGCCGGGCTGGGGGTCTGACATGAACTGGCGCGAGCTGCTGCGCGACCGGCGGCTGCTGTGGGGCGTGGCCGCCGCCGGCGGGCTCGGCCTGGTGGTGTTCCTGCGCCGCCGCGGCGGCACCACCGCCAGCTCCGCGCTCGGCGACGCCAAAGCACCCGGGGCCACCGGCAGCTCCGGCGGCATCGCCACCTTCGACTCCACCGGCACCGACGTGGCCAGCTGGCTTGGCAACTACTCCGGGGCGCTGCAGCAACAGCTGGACGACTACGGCAAGACACTGACCGACTCGCTCGCCGCGATCGGGCAGAGCACCACCGCACCCGGTGCCCAGCCACCCGGCTCGATACCGGCCGCGCAGCCCGCACCCCGCCCGGACGCCCCCCGGTCGGTGTCGGTACCGCTGGGCACGAACATCTACGACTGGCTGCGTCAGCTCAGCCGCGCCTACAGCCCCGGCCTGGACCTCAACCGGCTACGCCAGCTGAACCCCGGCATCGACACCCGGATCATCTGGACCGCGCAGGGACCGGGCCAACCGAAGATCCCGACCTGGCGTCCCGGTACCGGCCCGGTCACGATCCGGTGACCGACAATGGCCAGACGCAGCGCGGCAGACATCTTCCGCGACCTGGTGGCCGCGGGGTTCAGCCGCGCACAGGCCATCATCATGACCGCGATCGGTCTGGCCGAATCCGGCGGGGACGACACCGCGCAGGGTGACCTGCAGCTGCAGGACCACACCTGGGGACCGTCGTACGGCACATACCAGATCCGCACGCTGAAGGGCGACACCGGTACCGGCAAGCTCCGCGACATCACCGCGCTGACCGGCGACGACCTGCGCCAGGCCCAAACCGCGTACGCCATCAGCCGCTCCGGAGCGGACTTCACCCCGTGGAGTGTGTACACCTCCGGCCGGTACCGTACGTTTCTCGGCCAGGCCCAAACCGCCGCGGCGAACAACGGAAACAACACGGTGAACACGACGAACAACGGTGCCACCCAGCCGGTACTGGGCTTCCCGAACCCGCTGGACATTCCCGGCGACCTGGCCGGTAGCGTCCTGGCCGGCGGCCGCGCGATGCTACTGCAGCTGGTCGTCGCCAGTCTCGGCCTGGCCCTGGTCGGCGTCGGCCTGGCCCACGCGTTCGCCCCCCAGGCCCAACGCGTCGCCCGCCGCGCCAAACAGATCATGAACACCACCGGCAAGGTCGCGGCGGCCGTGAAATGACCAAGGTCGACGATGTGATCACCGCGGCTCGGGCCCAGCTCGGCTCGCCGTACGTGTTCGGCGATGAGGGGCCGGACACCTTCGACTGCTCCGGGCTGATCCAGTTCGTGCTGGCGAGGATTGGCATCAGGGCGCCGCGCACCGCCGCCGAACAGCAGCGGTGGACCACCCCGGTCCGCGGCACACCCCGCCCCGGCGATCTTGTGTTCTACGACCGGCCGGCCACCCACGTCGCCCTGTACATCGGCAACGGCAAGATGATCGCCGCGCCGCACGCCGGCGCCGTGGTGGCGGTGCAGTCGGTGTACGGCACACCCGCCGGGTACGGCCGGGTACCCGGGCTCGGCGCCGCGCTCAGCCCGATCACCGGGCTCGCCCAAGACGCCGTACGCGGTGTCGGCGGCGGGCTGCAGGACGTGGCTTTCGGCGTGTCCGACATCCTCGGCGTGGCCCGGCGCACCCTGTTAGAAGTGACCATGGCCAGTCTCGGCCTGGCCCTGATCGGCTACGGGCTGTGGCGCGCCACCAAGACCCAGCGGCAAACCGCAATGGCGGAGATCGGAAGTGTGCTATGACCGGGCTGATGAGCCGCCGGGAGACGGAAGCCACCCTCGCGGCCGAGCTGCTCGCCGAGCTGCGCTACATCCGTAACCACCTGACCGGCTCCGCTGAGAAACGCGGCACCGGCGTGGTGAACCACGTCCTGGAAGTCGCCACCCGGCTGTTCGACACCGACGGCCTGATCACCATGTCGTTCGGGGTGCCGTGCGGTTCGATCGAGGTGAACAACGTCGGCAACGCCACGGTCACCGTGGCCTCCGGCCCACCCACCGGCACCGGCGCGCCGGCGAAGGGCGTCGGCGTCTACAAGGTCGCCGCGGGCACCACCCAATGGGTCAACGTGAACCACCGGGAGGTGACCCTATGGGGCACCGCCGCCCAGAACGTCAGCTACCAGGCCTACACCGTGGGCACCGCAGTCATTCCCGGGATCGCCGGATGACCCGGCTCACCTTCCGGCACCAGAACACCGCGATCACCACCGGGATCGCGCTGATGCTCGCCGGCGCCTGGTGCCTCTACGACGCGTGGGAACGCCGCGGCCAGCGTCCCCCGTGGCCGGTGCGCGTGGTGTCCTGGTGGTAACCCCGGCGGCGCAACCGTTCCGCGCAACCGGGGTTACCACACTGGACGCCAACGGTGCGGGGCAGGTGGTGCTGGCCACCCCGTCCGGTGTCGACTGGATGATCACCCACAAGGAGCTGAAGGTCGCCACCAACACCAAGGAGCCGACCGCCACCTTGTACCGGGGCAGCCCGAGCCCGGCCGGGTTCCTGGAGGGCAGCTACACCGGCTCGCACGACACGTCCAGCGCCCACCACCTGTTCCGCTCCGGCGAGATCCTGACCTGTGTGTGGGCGCTGGGTGACGCGGGCGCCCGCGCCGAGCTACGCATTGCCGGCGCGCAGTACCCGCCGGGTAGCACACCGCAGGAGGACTGACCCGTGGGCGGATTCACCAACCCGATCGAAAGCGTCGCCTACGGAACCGTGGACAGCCCGGTGCTGCTGGCCAGCGAGACCATCAAATCCCTCGCAGCCAACTTCACCTATCTGAGCCCAACGATTGACCTACGTCCATTCGAGTCGTACGGGTTGGTGGTACGGCTGGAAGACGGCACCATGAACACCACCGACATCATCGGGGTCGACCTGAGCTTCTACGCCGAGCCATTGCTGTCGGCCGACTCATTGATTTTTGTCGATTACTTCGAGGTACTCAAGACCAACATCCTGGGTTCTTCGGTGTTCCGGCTCTCCGACGTGGTCCACGGCCCCTACCTGAAGATGACCATCTTCGATCCGAACGTGGTCGGCCGGACCGTGGTGCTCACCTACCGCCTCTACGGCTCGTACCGGCCGCTGGCCAACACGTTCCTGCGCACCGCCGCCGATGGCGTGCTCTACCAGACCCGCAGCGTGCTCGGCGCCGGGGCGAACAACGGTGGCTCAGCTGCCCGGCTGGGCTACGGCCGCGGCCTGGCGGTACTGGTCTCCGGCGCCGGCGGCGGCGCAACAATGGATATCCGGTACTCCAACTCCACCATCGTTGACGAGCAACTCGTCGCCGCCGCAGCCAACACCCGGATCTCCAAAGAGCTGGTACTGCCACGCGATCAGGCCGTCGTGACGATCACCAACAACGGGGCTGCCGGATCCACCATCGACGCCTACATCCTGCAGCAGATCAGCCCGTTCTAAGATCATTCGTAGCGTCCGCACTGTCTACTGTGGATGGTGCGGGCATCGTCGCGGCGAGCATCTCGCCCTGCCGCTCGACCAGCGAGAGAAGCCGGTTCATCTGACCGTTGGTCTGTTCGACCACCTGTTGGGTGTGGCCGCGTACCTCGGAGACCTGACCCGCGATCATCGCACCCAGAATCGGTGTGACCAGCAGCGAGGTGGCTAGCACGATCGTCTCGCGTTCCACGCCGGCGACCGCCATCACGCACACCGTGGCCATGGCGATCGTGGCCAGGACGACCGCCGGCCAGACGAACCGCGGATTCATCAGCCGATGGTAGATCAACGGTGTGACACCCGGTTGGATGAGATAGAGCCGGCCGGCCCTTACGGACCGGCCGGGCATCGACCATCATGGTTTGTTACGCGGGATCCTGCCGGCTGGTGGGGGTCGCGAGGATGGGCAGCGCGGTCACAGCCTGGCGGCGCTGCTCGTCCGTCACCTTCGCGTAGCCGGCGGTGGTGGCCGGGCTCGCGTGGCGCATCAACTCCTGGGTGACCCGTAGATCGCCCTGGGCGCGTTGCACGGTGGTGCCGTACCAGTGCCGGAACCGGTGCAGGTGTACCTCGGGCATGCCCAGCTGGTCGAAGTGCGCGCGTGCTCGCGAGGACAGGCGCGCTCCGAACGCCGGGGCGAACAGCGGGCCGGGTGGTAAATCTTTCACGATTACCCAGATCGCCGGGTGGGTGGGCAGCACCGCGTCCAGGCCGCCCTTGCCACCGCGGACGATCAAGGACTCTGCGGTGACCTCTTCCCGGCGTAACCGGCCGGCCTCGCTGGCCCGCAGCCCGGCGTACGCGGTCAGCGTGATGACCAGCCGCCAGATCGGGTCGGAGCGGGCCAGCGCCCGGGCCAACTCCTCATCGGTCACCGGATCCGGTATGCACGCCGGCGTACGCGGCCGCTCGATCTCGGTCATCGGGTTGTAGTCGGCCATCGGGTCGTGCCCGCTGGTCAGCCAGTGGTAGAAGCCGCGCAGGTGCATCTGGTATGTGCACAGCGTCCACCGCGACCAGCTGGGGGTGGCCAACCACGCCTCCAGCTCCGCGGCGGCCGCCCGGAACAGCCCGTGCGGCAGCTGTGTGTCGGCGCGGCGTAGCACACCGGCCCGGTCGTGGATGGTGCGGGCCGAGCGGCCCGCGGCGCGAAGATGCGTCAGGTGCGCATCGAGATAGGTCTTCATGATCTGTCCATCGATCGCGACACGGCCAGAGTTGGTCACCCCGTTGGACATAAGTCAGACCGCAACTGGAGGACGTAGCATCGACGGTCGGCGGGGGCCGGGTCGGCTGGGTGAGTTACCACTAACGGGGTACATGCTCGACGTCGGGCTAGCCGCCGGGATCTCCCGCAGAGTAGC
>DASRRF010000840.1:0-2377 GCA_035695905.1 Micromonosporaceae bacterium
CGATCGCGGCGAAGATGAACAAGCCGGCAAAGGTCGTGGTGACCTCGACGTTGCAGAGCCTCGAATGGCGTAACTCCACCCGGTTGACCGGCGACGTTGTCACGGAGGTGGCCAAGCTCAAGGAGCAGCCCGGCGGCGCGATCCTGGTCACCGGCAGTACCACGTTGGTACGGACGCTGCTGCGTGCCGGCCTGGTCGACGAGCTCAACCTGCTCATCCATCCGGTTATCGTGGGTACCGGTCAGCGCCTCTTCGAGGAGGAGGCCGGCAAGCTCCCGTTGACGCTCGCCCACTGCGCCGCGCTCGGCACCGGCGTGGTACACGCCGTCTACCGCAAACCCTGAGGACCACAGCGAAGCCGGTCGGGACCCGCCGTGAGGTGTGGCCCCGACCGGCTCATCGACCGCACCACGCGTTGGGCGGGAGTCACACCGCGGCGGTCATTGTCAGCAACGACAGCGACCTCGCCTTCCCGGTGGCGCGCGCCCGCGAGCTGATACCGGTCGGAGTCGTCAATCCCAGCCCAAACCCGACCGCTGGCGCGCTACGCGGCCACCCGACCGACGGCGTTGGACGGCACTGGTGGTACAGATTGGCCGCCAGCGACCTCACCGCAGCTCAACTGCCCGCACAGGTGGCTACCTTGACCAAGCCCAAGGCCTGGTGAGCTGGTTTGACACGGTAGCAGCGAAGTGTCGGACTAGGAGTGTTGACCACCCGGCCCCTTCGTGGGTCGGGTCTTTTTTGCACAACAGCGCGGCAAGCGCGTTGCCGGTCGGTGGCCACCCGGCGGCGGTACCGCGCATTTCCGACCGCGCTCGATGACAAGCCTTACTTTTCACGCATACTGCCGACATTCATGATGCCCGCTGAATTGTGCACACAGGGTTGGGTTGTGGGGCCGGCGGGATTCGAACCCGCACTGTAGCGGACCTAAACCGCTCGCCTCCTGCCGTTGGGCTACGGCCCCGGAACGCGTTACCCATTGTGCCGGAGCGCCCGACCGCGGGCGCATCGGGCCGCCGCGGGCTCATCCGGCCGGCGGAGCGCTCAGCCGTCCAGGCCCAGTTCCCGGCGCAGCTTCGCGACATGGCCGGTGGCCTTGACGTTGTACATCGCGCGCTCCACCCGGCCCTTCTCGTCGATCACGAACGTCGATCGGATCACGCCCTGCACGGTGCGGCCGTAGTTCTGCTTCTCGCCGTACGCCCCGTACGCCGAAAGGACCTTCTTGTCCGGATCGGAGACCAGCGGGATCGTCAGCGCGTCCCGCTCGCGGAAGGCGGCCAGCTTGGCCGGCGGGTCCGGCGAGATGCCGATTACCTGGTAGCCCGCGGCCTTCAGCGACCCGAGCGAGTCCCGGAAATCGCACGCCTGCTTCGTGCAACCCGGTGTCATCGCCGCCGGGTACGCGTAGAGCACAACCTTCGTACCCCGGAAATCCCGCAGCGACAGCACCTCGCCGGTGTCGGTGTGCAGGGTGAACTCCGGGGCCGGATCGCCGGGCGCCAGGCGCGGGGTCTGCGTCATGGCACCAACCCTAAACAGCCGTACGGACGAATACCCGGCGACGGTCCGGCCAGGACCATCCGCGGCCCTCCTGCAATAGATTTGCAACAGCAGGGATCACGAAATAGGCTGAGGACACCCGTTCACTCAGGGGGAGGATCATGAACGCCCTCGCGATGCACATCGCAAACGGCATCATCGATGGCCAGGTGGCGGCGGTGTTCGCCGTGCTGGCGGCCGCCGTGCTGACCGTCTGCGTGCTGCGGGCGAGGCAGGATCTCGATGACCGGCTCGCTCCGATGGCCGGGCTGCTCGCCGCGTTCATCTTCGCGGTCCAGATGATCAATTATCCGGTGCTGCCCGGGGTCAGCGGTCATGTGCTCGGCGGCGCGCTAGCGGCGATCCTCGTCGGGCCGTGGGTCGGCGCGCTGTGCGTGTCGGTCGTCCTGGTGGTCCAGGCCCTCGTCTTCGCCGACGGCGGCCTGACCGCACTCGGCCTGAACATCACGAACATGGCCATCATCGGTACCGCCACCGGCTATCTGCTCGCCACCCTCCTGCTGCGGGTGCTTCCGCGTACCACTGCGGGTGTGGGCATCACCGCGTTCGTCGCGTCGTTGGTCAGCGTCGTGGCGGCATCCCTGGGCTTCGTGCTGGAGTACTGGTTGGGCGGCGAGGTGTACCTCGGCAAGACGCTCGGCGTTGCCGCGGGCATTCTCGCCGGCGAGCACGCGCTCATTGGCATCGGCGAGGGGCTGATCGCGGCGGCGACCGTCACGACCGTCGCGAAGGTCCGACCCGATTTGGTGTACGCGTTGCGCCGGCTGAACCGCGTCCCGGCGGCCCGCAGGCCCGCGATGGGTCGGGT